>RFIF01000372.1 GCA_003695655.1 Cyanobacteria bacterium J069 | reverse complement strand
GGGCAACTGTTGCAGCAGCGCGTTGAGCCGTCCGTCTCGGTGGGTGCGGCTGACCACGACGACCAGATTTTCGGGGCGATCGCACGCCGACACTTGCAGTGGTTTCACCACACCGTCCGGTGTTTCCACGAACGCACCGCCGCCCAGTGTGGCGAAATATTGCCGCTCTGGCTCTGGACAGGTGACCACCGACAGCACCGGCCGTCCCCGATAGCTCAGCGCCAGGTGAAAGGCGTATTCCCCAGTTTTGTCGATGAAATCTCGCGTGCCGTCTAGCGGGTCGAGAATCCACACCCAGTCTTGGGGGAATGGTGCGGCGGACGCTTGCGACTTGTAGGTTTCTTCGCTGAGATAGCCAAAGTGCTCGTCGCCTAGCAAACTATGGAGTTTACTCAGAACATAGCTATTCACCGCCAGGTCGGCAGCAGTGACCGGGCCGTCCTTCTGGTCTTGGATGTCGAGGTCGCGGGCGCGGCCATCTTGAAACGGCTCGCCCCGATAGTAGGCGCGCAAAATCTTGGAGGCTCCCCAGCCGAGCGAACGGGCGATCGCCAAAATTTCGGCAACGGGTGCGCCGTCTATCAGTTCTAACGGTTCAGGTTTCGTCACGCAATTGCCTCGATATCGTCACGGTCTTGACGCTCTGGCGACAGTATACAGCGCTGCTGTCGAGGTTTGGGGTGGTAAGGGCTTGGGGTTTAGGCTTGAGAGTGGGGCGCTGGCAGGATCTGTCATTCACCCGTCATCCAGTGGCGGGTGCCAAACGACTGGCAGGCAAGGGCAGCCACTTGAGCGGCTTGGGCGATCGCCGCCTCAAACTCCAGTTGCAAGCTGAAGTAGCAGAATGCGCCGTGGAAGATATCGCCTGCACCCAGCGTGTCCACTGGGGAAATAGGGGGAACGGCAACTTGCCCCCCACCCTGATTGCTGAGATATTCCACAGGTTGGGCACCGCGAGTCCGGGCTATATAGGAAACGCCGAGCGATCGCAGATAGAGCAGCACATCCGCAGACGCACACCCCGGCGGCAAGAAGTTGGCGGAACAAATGGCATAATCTGTCTGGCGCAAAACTGACTCAAAGCCGGGTTTCCAACTGCCGCCATCCACTACAACGGGAATGCCCGCTGCTCTTGCCTGCTGGGCGATCGCCGCGCCCACTGCCATCTGATGCCCGTCGATCAGCACCACGTCAAATCTGCGCTCTTTCAGGGCTTGTGTAATGTGAACCGGAAGGCGATCGCCCGCCCCCTGCGCCCCGACCGCATTGCGCGACACGACCGCGCGATCGCCCGTGGCCGCCGTCACCAAAATCGATGACACCGACGGTGATTTGGAGCGATCGGGGTCGAGATCAATGAGCTGCACACCCCAAGTCGCCAGATCTGCCTGAATCAGTCCGGCAATGGGGTGCTTGCCCACAGTGCTCAGCAGCGTCGCTGTGCCACCTAAATGGGCAAACGTCACCGCTGCATTGGTTGCCGGGCCGCCAGCGGCGATCGCCGCATCCTGTGCCACCACCTTCTGATTGCTAGAGGGCACTGCCTCCACCTGATAAATCAGATCCAGCGTTGTCAAACCGACAAATAACCCCCGTCCCCCCGAAGATTCCCCCATTTGTCCTCCGTTTTGGATTCTAAGTTGGCGATTTTGGGAGGCTCAGGGTGCAGGCAACATTTTGTCCCTTTCTCATTCCTCCTCCCACACCCTTCCCAGCCGTCCCCTTGTGGTTTATAGTGCTTTACCGGAGCCAGTTTTCAGACCATCAGAATGCTGCAACTATCCCGCCGTTGGCTGATGTATTCTGGGGTAATCAGTTGGGCTAATAATAGAGCGAGATCTATGAAAAAGTGGTATCGAAGCGTCATCAGTTTGGTGTTGGTGGCGATCGCCGTTGTGTCGATTGGCTGTAGCAGCGCCCCCGTTGCCAAAGGGCCGCTCTACTCATCAGAACAACTGGCGCAAATCGAGAAATATGCAAGCGAAGTAGACACCTTGCGGGTGCGGCTACAAGAGATCCCACCGCTGATCCAAAAGAAAGAATGGATCGATGTGCAGAGCTTTCTCCACGGCCCGCTGGGTGAGCTGCGCTTTAAAATGACCACCCTGGCTCGACAGCTAGAACCCAAGAAGGCGCGTCCGGCAGCGCTAGAAGCGGCTAAGGCGGTGTTTGGTCATGTGATTGCCATTGACGAAGCCGCCCAGACGGGCGATTCCCAGAAGGCGCTGCTGAACTATAACGAAGCACTGCGCGACTTTCAGGTGTTTCTGGATTTGATACCCACCACCCAGAACGGCTAAAGGCTTGGTTGGCGTTCGGTGAGAGTGCGGTGAGGTTGAAGGCCCACAAGAGACGGGTGGAATCGTGCCAACCGAAGTAATTCGCGTCGTCATCGTCGGCTGTGGGGTGGTGGGGGCGGCGATCGCCTACGAGCTGAGCCAGATAACAGGTTTAGCCATTACGGTGGTCGATCGCCAGCCGCCTGCGCAGGCCGCTACGGGGGCGGCGCTGGGTGTGCTGATGGGTGTGGTCAGCCAAAAAACCAAAGGACGTGCCTGGAACCTGCGCCAGTCTAGCCTGCGTCGCTACCAGCAGTGGATTCCAGCGCTAGAGGCGTTGACCGGGCAGCGTGTGCCCGTTAACCATCAGGGCATTCTGCTGCTGGGATTTGAAGCAGATTTATCAAAATGGGATGCGCTGATTGCGACCCGCCGTGAGCAGGGCTGGCGGCTAGAGCGCTGGACGCCTGAGCAAGTGGGCGATCGCTGTCCTCAGCTTTCTCTTAACGGCATCACAGCGGGCATCTATTCGCCCCAAGATTGCCAGATTGACCCGACCGCTTTGACCCACGCCCTGGTTGCTGGCGCGGCAAAGCGCGGGGTTCAGTTTGATTTTTTCAGCCCGGTTGAGTCGCTAGAGTTTGCTAACACCGCAGAGCTTGCCGACGCGACCCAGCAGCGCTGTGTGGGCGTGCGAACCGTGCAGGGCGATCGCCTCTTAGCCGATTGGGTGGTGATTGCCTCCGGACTAGGCACAACGCCGCTCCTGGACTCGCTGCCCCCGCCCAAAATCGACATCCGCCCAGTGCTGGGTCAGGCAATGCGGGTGAAGTTGGCTAAACCAATGGGCGATCGCACGTTTCAGCCTGTGATTACAGGTGACGACATTCACATTGTGCCGCTGGGCGATGGCGAATACTGGATCGGCGCAACCGTCGAGTTTCCTGAAGACGAACCCTCGACTAGCTTAGGACACGGGAATACCCCAGAGGCGATCGCCGCCCATCCCGCCGCGCTGGAAAAAGTATGGCAAGGGGCGATCGCCCTTTGTCCTGCCCTCACCGAAGCCGAAGTGCTGCACACCTGGTCGGGACTGCGCCCCCGCCCTGCCCACCGCCCCGCGCCCGTGCTGGAGCGGCTGGCCACCTGCCCCAACCTCATCCTGGCAACGGGACACTACCGCAACGGGGTGCTGTTGGCTCCTGCGACGGCTGAGTGGGTGAAGGAGGAGATTTCGGGGGCGATCGGTTCGCTTTAGGAATCCCTACAAGCCTTGGTTTCCACCACCATTGGTAAACGTCCCAGAGATATTGCCCGGTGTATTCAGCGGTGAGTTATTAAAGATGGAGTTGCTCACCGTGACGGTGCCGTTGGAAACGCGGATTGCACCGCCGCCATCGCCGATCGCGCTGGCCCGGTTGTTGACAAAGTTGGCAAAGTCAATGACCGATGTGCCTACGTTATACAGACCGCCCCCAGAAGAGTTCTGAGCCACGTTACCAGAGAACAGAATTTGCTGCCCGGCTGCACCCGTTACATTCAGAGTGCCGCCCGAATCATTGGCAATGCCGCCGCCAATGCTGGCTGCCGTATTATCTACAATCTGGCTACCACCCTGAATATTGACCGTACCCGTTTGGTTGCTGATCCCGCCACCTGCGCCGCCCAGCCCTGCTTCAATCACAGCAGCGTTATTATTCACATTGGTATTGATCAGCGTCAACGTGCCGCTCTGGTTAAAGATACCGCCGCCAAGCCGCGCCTGGCTATTTTGCACAACCAGGTTTTGCAGCGTCAGCGTGCCGCCCAGGTTCGCGATACCACCCCCATTCCCAATGCCAGCATTGCCACCCGAAATCGTCAATCCTTCAATTGTCGCGGTAATGCCCGACTGAAGCGTGAAAATTCGGAAGGCGTCTGTTGATCCACGAGCAATGGTCAGGGTTCCAGAACCGGGGCCGTCGATGGACAGATTCCGCGATAGGACAGGCAGCGCCGACAACAGGGAAATGGTGCCGCTGACGGAGGGCGCAAAGGTGATCGTGGGATTGGTGATCGAGTTGTTGTTATTGGCAGCAATAATCGCCTGACGCAGCGATCCTTCTCCTGAGTCATTGGTGTTGGTTACGATGCCGTCATCGTTGACAATCGTACTCACCTGAGGATTGATGGTGTTAATCGTGTAGCCCGGCCCGTTAACCAGGGTCAGGCTAACGGTTTCATTCACCTCAATGGTGTCCAGATCCCTGACGGGCTTGACGCGCAAGACGGCAGTCGTTGCCCCTGGCGCAAATGTAATCGTACCGGCGGTGGGGTTAAAGCTCGCCGCCCCTTCAACCGTGTAGTCATTGCCGCCGCCCGCGCCAAACCCGGCCGTGCCGCCCACGTTGAAGCTCACCGTCAGCTCGCGAGTGAGAGCGCCAGCTCGAGTGAAGGTGTAGACAATATCTTGTCCGCTGTCTTCCAGCACGTTGTCGGGAGAAACCGTTAGCGTCACGGTCACATCATCGTCTTCGATAATGCCGGAAACGGGCGTGGTGCTAACAGGCGTGTAGCCGGTGCCGTTTTGCAGCGTCAGTGTCACTAGCTCATTGGGTTCCAGGGTCGAGTCTGCAACAGGCTTGACGAGAATGGTTTTGGTCGTTTCGCCAGCCGCAAACTGTACGGTGCCGCCCAGCGCCGTGTAGGTGAAGTTGGTGCCCGTCGGCGCAGACACAGTGTAATCAGTGCTGAAGGTGGCCGTGCCGCCAACGCCAAAGTTTGCTGTAATCGCGCGATCGAGAAATGTAGTGCGCGTGAAGGTAAATACCAAATCGTCGCCGCTGTCTTCTAGGACGCTGCTGGGCGACACCGCGAGTTGCACATTGGCATCATCATTCTGAATTGTGCCTGTTGCTGTACCTTGAGCGCCAACAACATAGCCTGTGCCTGCGACCACGCCAACTGCAACAGTTTCGTTTGGCTCCACCACGTTGTCGCTAACGGGAGTAACCGTAATCGTTTTGGTTGTTTCTCCTGCTGCAAAGCTGATGCTGCCCTGGCCGCCAGTAACCGTTGCGCTTGTGACTGTGTAGTCTGCATTTGGCCCACCCAGGGTCGCCGTGCCACCGACTGTGAAGTTGACAGTGATGGCATTGCCTGTAAAGCCGTTGCGGGTGAAGGTATACACCATACCTGTGCCGCTATCTTCCAAGACACCACTGGGCGAAACGGTGACGCCAACTGAGCTGTCATCGTTCAGAATGGTGCCGCTGACAGGGGCAGTGGTCAGTGGCGAGTAGCCCGTGCCGCTGCGCAGGGTAAGCGCGACGGTTTCATCAGGTTCTACGACAGCGTCGGGGTTGGGACGAATGCGGAGCGTTTTGGTGCTCTCTCCGGCGGCAAAGGTGATGGTGCCAGCCGATGCCCCAAAGGTAAAGCTCGTACCTGCGGGTGCGGCTACTGTGTAGTCACTGTTTACCCCAAAGCCCGCTGTGCCGCTGACCCCAAAGCTGACGGTGATGCTGCGGTTCAGGAATCCTGTGCGTGTGAAGGTGTAGACCAGCTCGCCGCCGCTATTTTCCAGGACACTAGCCGGAGCGATCGCCAGTGCAATCTGGCTTTCATCGTTAATGATTGTTCCCGTAGCGGTATTGGCAGCAGCGAGACTGTAACCTGAACCTGCCCCAAGGGCAACGATAACCGTTTCATTCGGCTCTAATAGATTGTCGGCAATGGGCGTAACGCGGACTGTCGCTGTATTTGAGTTGGGGGCAAAGATTACAGTGCCCGTGTTGCCTGTGATGCTGGCTCCGGTGACGTTGTAGTCGCTGCCCCGGGTCGCTGTGCCGCCGAGCGTAAAGTTGACTGTGAGGCTGTTGCGGTTGTAGAGGCTGCGGGTAAAGGTGTAGACCATGACGCCGCCGCTGTCTTCTACCACGTTGGCGGGCGACACAGAGACGCTGACGGGAACAATGGGAATTGGGACATTGACATTAAAGCTGCCGAGCGTCGCGGCGGGAGCGGCATTGCCGCTGGTGTCAAATACTTGTCCTGCCTGCAAAATGACCTGATAGCTGCCGTTGTCGTTGGCATCCCAGGTGCCGCCAGGGGCAGTGATTTGATAGGTAACGGTGCGGGAGGTGCCGTTGCCAACAGGTGTAAAGCCAACTAACTGTGCGCCCTGGACAAATCCGTTGGGGCCAGTAACCAGTAAGTTGCCATTGCGGAAGCTGAGGCTGTTGAGCTGAACCGCGTCTGCATATTGCAGGGTAAAGGTCTGGGTGACTCCGCCAGCAGTGGTGATGTTAGGAGTGGCGATGACCAGATTGGCGGCGCTGGGGGGGGTGGTGTCGCGGGCGGGCAGGGCGAAGTTGACAACGTTGGTGCGGGTGAGGCGACTGGGGAGGACGTTGCGGACGATCGCCAAAAATTCTCCCGTTTGCCGGTTGCGGATGATGGTGTTGTTGCGGTTGTTGCCCGTGCCCTGGGTAAAGCTGAGGTTGTTGAAGCGTAGCCCTCCGACCAGCCCAATCCGGTCGGCGTTGGGGTTGAAGTCGGTGATTACGTTGGCGTTTCTCTGCCGGCTGCCGCCTGTGCCGTTGGCGATGACAAACACATCGCGTCCGTTGCCGCCGCTCATCACATCGCGGCCGCCAGGGCCAGCGACCAGGGTGTCAGCCCCTAATCCGCCATTCAGGCGATCGCGCCCCTCGTCGGCATAGAGCAGGTCATTGCCGCCGCCGCCATTCAGCGTGTCGTCGCCAATGCCACCAGAAAGCGTATCGTTACCAGCAGCGCCATTCAGCAGGTCGTTCCCGGCGTTGCCTTGGATCAGGTCTGCACCATTGCCCCCATTGATTTCGTCGTTGTCAGCGAGGCCAAGGAGATAATCATCTCCATCTTCGCCAAAGATCAAATCGGGATCGGCAGTGCCAGTTAGAAAGTCCGGGCCGGGAGTTCCAATAAAAGTAGCCATCAACTGTTTTCCTAACGAGAGCTTGACAGTGGGGGAAGATCTGGAAAAGGTGAAAAGCGGTTCAGCGTTACCAGGGCAAACATTTAATTGCCAGGGCAAGAATTTAGAAGTTCTGGTGGCGTTCTATGGGAATGCTTCTGAGAGCATTTTTTAGAACTTTTTGGAGGTCGGAAAAAATGACCTCAGCGTGACCTCAGCGGATATGCGGAGGGTCGTCTGGCGGCTTGGATGAGACTAATAAAGCAATGTTGCCCAATCTTAGAGACTGAAATGAACATCAAGAATAAATTAATCGAGTAATCTTTTTGACATAAAAAGAGTTCCGTGGGCGATCGCCCTTATGATTTATCTGCTGGGACTGCGAAAAAGCCAGGGAAAAGCAATGAAAAAGCAGCCTGGTTGCAGGTTTGATCAGGCCCAGCAAAGGACTGTTATACCTCCAAAAGTCTCGCAGATAGATGTTTTAAGATGCTTCAAGATTGCTTTTCAGAATTGTTCTGAAAAACGGCTTAATGATAGCAACCCCTGTTTAAGTCAGGACATTTTTTTTCGGTGGGGCGAGTCGGCGTGCAGGTGAGGGCAGGCTGGGCGATCGCCTGGCGAAGGCTTTTAAGTTTCGTCTTGTAGCTCGAAGGCCGCAATCGGCGTGGCTTTGCCCTTGAGGGCTAAGTCGCCGAGGAGCGTGCAGGTGTAGTGAGGGGCGATCGCCTGATACACCGCCTCCGTCAGCAAAATTTGCCCGCTGGTGGCGACGGTCATCAGGCGGGCTGCGGTGTTCACTGGGTCGCCCAGGATATTAAACTCGCGGCGGGCGCGGGGAGAGCCAATCTCGGCGGCAAACACTGCGCCCTGGTCGATGCCGACGCGGCAGCCAATGGGCACGGGCTGTCCGGCTGAGAGGGGCGGCGAGAGCTGGCTGACGATTTGACGGACAGCGATCGCCATGTCTGCCGCCCGCAGCGCATCGGCCGGGTGGCTCCCCAATGCGCCGAAGTAGATCAGCATATCGGAGCCGAGGGAGTGATAAGTCACCTTTTGCAACACCCCGCCGCGCGATCGCACGCTGGCATGAATCAGCGCGAAGGCTTGCGAAAATCGGCGCACCAGCAGCTCGACTTCATCGGGCGACGCAGTATCTACCGCTTCCGGCAGCCCCATCAGGTTAATGAATACTACGGTTGGCGTGGGAAAGGCAGGCGGAATCTGGCGCTGGGCGGCACATTCTACCAATAGGTTCAAAATGGGGGTAGGCAGGTAGCTGGCCATCGGCTCCACCAGGCTGATGGATTTCTGAATTTCAGCCGTCAGCCCGCTAATGCTGCGATCCATCAGCATGGCAGCGGCCATGCGGCGGCGCGGCAGGCTAATGTCATATTCCCCCAGTTCCTCGCTGCTGAGATTGTCGATGACGAGGCTATGCTGCGGATCGAGCGGCTGCAATTGGAACTCGTTGGCCAGGCGATCGCCCACCTCGCGGCTGACGCAGACCCGATTCACCTGGCTTGCCGTCTCGGCTAGCTTAGCTTGCTGCACGGTTTTGCCCAGCAGCACCCGCACCATGCGCTCCGGTGTGCCAATATCTGCCGCCAAAAACCGCCCCGTGTGGATACCCACCCGCATATCTAGGGAAAACTGTCCCTGCGGCATCTCCAGCGCCATAAACTGCGCCATTGCCCGCTGCATCCGGAGTCCAGCCCGCACGGCTTGCGCGGCATCGCTGCCGTCCCGTCCGGGGACAAATTGCACTAGCATGGCGTCGCCCGTAAACTCCAGCAGATCGCCTCCTGATTTGCTGATGATCTCGATCATGCTGGAGAAATATCGGTTGATCAGCGTCAGCAGCGCCGCCGCCCCCTCCGGGCCCGCGTCAGCATTGACCTCGAGCAGGGGCGTAAATCCTGCCAGATCGGTAAACAGCAATGTCCCCTCTTGCCAGCCGTAGCGCAGATCTCCTGGCGAGGGCGGTGCTTCCGAGACCTGGCGAGGCATGTAGTCGTGGAGCACTTGCTGCATGGTGCGCAAATGCTGAAACACCTGCATCAGCGTGTCAGCAGTCGGCTCAACCCACAGCGCTGCATAGAGACTGGCGGGCAAGAGCGATCGCATGCGCTGCTCGATAGCGGCAAGCTCTGTCGGAATTGGGTTAGACGGGGAAGACAACAGCATCAGCAGTTTAGGGAATCGGCTTGGGCGGGAGGCGAGCAAGCCGGAGAATACGCAAACGGGATAAACGGGATAGTCAAATGATTCCAGCGTTAGGGAAGATGTCCCGGGCCTTTCATCATCCTGCATCATGCCCAGCAAAACAGGCACCCGCAGTTGTCTCAGAAATTTTCTAGTCCTGAGAAAAACATAGGCGAAATTGATGGAAAATTCTCAGGCTGTGCTTGGATGATTGTCCAATTTTGGAGTAAAGTTAAAGACTGTGAGTTGATCAGCAGTTATCCCTCATGCTGGTTTGCCCTTTTCTCTCCACGCGGATGTGGCGGAATTGGTATACGCGCACGTTTGAGGGGCGTGTGGCTTTGCCTTGCGAGTTCGAGTCTCGCCATCCGCATTGATATTTGATGGGTTTATCTGATTGAGTTTTCCGGTCAGTTTAAACTGCTGTTCTAAAGACTAGTGCGGGCGATCGCCCCATAGACTACGTCGCAACCGTAATAGTAGGCATCTCGCTCGTAGGTCATGCCTGGCTTTTGCATCACGCGCTGCGATGCTGCTGAAACCTGCTGAAAAACGGGTATTTATCCAGGTTATTTGATCAGGCTATTTGGACTCTCGACGCTAGCGAAAACTTTGGAACAGGAGCGCGGCAGAATGCTGAGAGCGATCGCCCCCGCGATCGCCTTCAAATACCAGAAACGCTCAGGCATAACGACTGATCAGCGCTTGAAGACACTGGGTCGCGCTGACGAAAACGGATGCTCTGGCGGCGGAGTGCCACCAGCCCATGGCGGTCTGCGGCGATCGCCACAGTTCCCAATGCTCAACGGGTGGCGCGGCATAAAAGCGATCGCCCGTTTGCCGCACCGCTGGCGCATCCAGCAGCGCCGAACTCCAGTCCGTAAAATAGTCGTGGCTGAGCCGATGGATGGGGAAATCGCCCCCCAGCGGCACGCCCCAGCCGTCGAGGGCAATGAGCGCGGCGACCTTGCCCCCCAGTCCTTGCCAGAGGTGGGCAGCGGCGATCGCCCCCACGACCCCAGCGCTAAAGCCGATGAACAAGACGGGCGGCGCTGCCCAGGGTGCGCCTAGTCGCTGCTGCAAAAAGTTCAGGACATGCAAGGGGGAATAAACTGGAAGGCGATCGCCCGGCACCACGCAGACTTCGACTCCTGCCCAATGCCACGGCTGATCGAGCGTCATAGCCTGAAGGAACGCCTCAGTCAGATGGGGCGGATGCATCCCCGGACAAACCACAATCACCATACGCCCGATCCCCCCACGCCCTCAAACCAGACCCCAGACCTCTGAATCATCCCAATCATCCCATGAGGTTGGCTAGTGCCTTTGACCCTTAGGGCGGGGATTGCGACTCTGGCGTTCGGTTCCATCACTAGGCTCTCTGGGGTTTTATCGATATTGTCTTAATAGGAGCAATAGATCACTGGCCTCTGGACTGGTGGTATCTGGATTGGTGGCATCTGGATCACTGGCATCTAGATCACGGGCACTCCGTACAGCGAAGCAGAGATCTCTCAGCTAGATCGTTACACCAGATCGTTTAGAACCTTATCCAAGAACTGCGGTGAATAGCCGCTTGTGAGCTGTTTGCAGTCTGGATGAGTCGCCGTCAGTGATCAAAGATCTCAGTGCTTGTGTGTAAGGGGTAATACCACCGGGTATACTGCCTCTGTATCACCGCTCTGCTCTCAACGGGACATTGGAATCGTTCGTTTCCAGGAAGCGCAGCCGTGCATAAGTGGTATTTACCCACACTCAGTGAAGTCGTCGCCCAGGGGGAAGTCTCGGTGCGGCAACCTGGCCCCGTGGCTCGGCAGCAGCTTAAGGCTGAGCGGGAATGGTGGGGGGCGATCGCCGCGTTGAACCATTTACTTTTAGAAACCCTGCCCACTGATGAAAAGTTGCGCCCGCTGCCTGCTGCTCAGCCAGAGGCGCTGGTGCTGTCGGGGCCGCTGCCCGTGCTGGAAGCGCCAGACCTAGTGGCGCGGGTGGCCACCTGGAATTTCACGGCAAATGCGCTGGAAACGGCGGCTTGGATGCCTTTCCGGCTGCTGCCTGCGGCTCACCAAAAGGCACTGCCGCGAGGCTCAACAGCGGCAACGGTGCCCCTGATGCCCAATGACCCGCTGGCGGCGGAGCAGTTTTGTCTGGCGCTGACGCCGACCTTTGGGCTGGTGATGGTGCTGGGGGAAGATTTGGAAGGGACGCCCGCCCTGATGCTGTCGTTTGACCCGGTGGTGGTGCGGGCGGCGTGGCAGGCGCTGCGGGCGCGGTTGCTGTTTACGGGGGCGGGTATTTTGGGCCAAATCGAGCCACTGGTGTTCAAGCTGATGCTGCTCGATCCCAACAGTCCCAGCGATCGCCCGACCGTTCTGCCCGACTATCGCCTGGTGTCTCGCTTTAGCCGATTGATGCTCGATTTTTTGCCAGAGCCGCTGGAGTGGGAAGCCCATCCCCATCCGATGCCTGCTCCGAGCGATCGCCCTAAGACTGCCGAAGAAACGACCGAGGTGGTGGCGGTGTCGCCAGCGCACTGGCTGCACAATGGCGAGGCGATCGCCCTGGGATTGCAGCAGGCGAGTCCGGCCAACGGCAGCCAGCCTGCGTCCAAGGGTCGGGAGACGGCTGATGAGCTGCTGACTGCGAAGGGTGACTGTCTGGATATGGAACTGTTGCAGGCGATCGCCCACGAAGTGCGGACGCCGCTGACCACGATTCGCACCCTGACCCGGCTGCTGCTGAAGCGCAAGGATCTCAGTCCTGACGTGCTGAAGCGTCTGCAAATTATTGACCAGGAATGCACCGAGCAGATCGATCGGTTTAACCTAATTTTTCGAGCGGCAGAGCTGGAAACGGCTCCTGTCAAGCATCCGCTGATGCCGCTGGCTCCTGTTTCCCTGGCGCAAGTCTTTGAGCAAAACGTATCGCGCTGGCAGCAGCTCGCGAGCCAGCGCAGCCTCAAGCTGACGGTTAATCTGCCACAAAAGCTACCCAACGTGGTCACTGACCCCAACCTATTTGATCAGGTGTTGACGGGGTTGATTGACCGGCTGACGCAAACGCTTCCTCCCGGCAGTGAAATTCGCCTCCAGGTCGAGCTAGCAGGACATCAGCTCAAGCTTCAGTTCGAGTCTGAGCCTCAGTCGATGGCTGGGGTTGCCAACGGGGCAAACCTGGGCTTTGTGCCGCCGCTAAAGTCACTCGGACAACTGCTGATGTTTCAGCCAGAAACGGGTAGCCTCAGCCTCAGCTTAGCCGTGACTAAAAATTTATTCCAAGCGCTAGGCGGCAAGCTCATCGTTAAAGAGCGACCCCAGCGAGGTCAAGTGCTGACGGTGTTTTTGCCGCTGGAATCTCGATAAAAGCGGTAACGCTAAAGTGCTTTGCTGGCAATGGCCTGCAATCTCGATCTCAAATCAACTAATAAAAATCAACTAATAAAAATCAACCAATAAAAATCAACCAATAAAAAGAGGGACATGCAGAGCGCATATCCCTTCAGGGAGTCAAGATATGAGTTCAATCTATGTAATTTAATAGGGAGATTCCTCTGCCTCAAGAGGTAAATTCTGGCTTGGGAAGGTAGCAATCGTCGATGGGGTGCAATGCTTTACAAGCTGCTGGGCAAATTAATGGCGATCGCCAACGCCCTGTTCAGTCTAGCTTTCACTTTTAATTCTTGAACCTCGGATCTAGCCACTGTCATAACCCCAGGTCAACCATAAGACCAATCGAAAACACAAAGGCCCCAGCCCTGGCCGCTAACCCCTGACCCTTGATCCCACTCGATCCTTAGAGGCGAATCTGCTTAAGTCCGCTGCGGGGATCAAAGGTGCGACTGTCGCGGATTTTCTCGTAATATTCGCGCTCCAGCGGGCTGAGGTCTTTAGGCGGCACGATCACCACTTTCACCAACTGATCGCCCCGGCCCCCTTTGGGATTGACCCAGCCTTTGCCGCGCAGCCGCAGCGTTTGCCCAGAGCGGATGCCAGCGGGCACGTTCATGGTGACCAGTCCATCGGGTGTGGGCACTTCGATGGCGGTTCCCAGCACGGCTTCATCGGGGGCGATCGCCACTTCACACACCAGGTTGTCGTCCTCAAACCGGAAAAACGAGTGGGGCTGGATGTCAATCTTGAGATACAAGTCTCCCCGTTGGCGGCTGTAGGGGTTCATCTGTCCCTTTCCTCGCACGCGAATTTTGCTGCCGGGCTTGGCCCCAGCCGGAATCCGCACGTCAATTTCTTCGCTGCCTAAAATAAGGCGCTTTTGGACGCCCTTAAATGCTTCTGAGAGGGTCATGCTGAGGTTGGCTTCGAGGTCGCTGCCGGGGCCAGCAGATGGTTCGCCAAACCCGCCAAAGCCGCCGGGCGTTGGGCCAGGGCGATAGCCATAGCCTCGGCTGCCGCCAGGGGCCGCGCCGCCAGCAAAGCGCCCCAGCAGCTCGTTAATAAAGTCGTCAAAGCTGCCGTACTGGCTAAAGTCAAACCCACCCATATCGCCGGGCGCGCCGCCACCGAAGCCGCCTGCCTGCTTCCAATATTGACCAAACTGGTCATATTTTTGCCGCTTTTCGGCATCCGAAAGCACCTCATAGGCTTCGTTGATTTCCTTAAATCGAGCCTCGGCAACCGCATCACCGGGGTTCATATCGGGGTGATATTGCCGCGCTAGTTTGCGATAGGCCTGCTTTAGTTCGTCGGCGCTAGCAGTTTTGTGGGTTCCAAGGATGGCGTAGTAATCTTTGAAGTCCTGGGCAGCCATCGGGTCATCACCTACTTATTCCAAATTCTGATTTGGCACAGCTTTGTTAGCCTAATCCAACCCTACCAAAGCTTCTTAAGAATTGGGGGTGCGGCTTCCCAAACCAAACCGAATCCCAGGTTGTGGGGTCTGGGCTAAAGTTGGGCGGCAGATGGATCAGCGTGTCAAAACCGTCACTCAGGCTGGGCGGTGCCCCGATCAGGCGGCGATGCATTCGTTCGATGATGGCGTTGGGAACCTGGCGATCGCGCTGTGCATTCCGCTCCAGACAGACCGCTAGCGGTACATCTAGCCAGAGTCCGCTAATGTGCTGAAAGCCGCAAGCGCGCCCCAGTCGGATGACTTCCCGCCGCTGTCGCCGCACCGCATTCGTGGCATCGTAGAGCGTGTCACCGGGCAGGAGTGGAGCCAAGCCAGCCGACGCACTGCGGGTACGGACTGCTAGACGATCCGCCGCTGTCGATTCTCGAAAGGACTGCTCTACCGCTCGCCAAATCGGCAACCACGGCCCTTGGGTCGCCTCATCCCCAAACAGCCGCGCCCGAATGGCATCCGTAGACACAAATCGACAGCCTTGATGTTCCACCAAATAGCGCACCAAAGTTGATTTGCCGCTACCCGGCAGCCCAATCAGGATGATCAGACGGCAAGGAGCAGGGAGCAGAGGCTTGGTTTCTGGCGATCGCTCTCTGGCTTCCTGATCTTCGCCCCTAACCCCTGACACCTCATCCCTGATCCCTAAATCACCGTTCCATCGGGAATCGTTGCGCCCTTAAGAATCACCACAATGCCGTTGCGGATATAAAAGCCATATTCTTCGCGGGCGGCTTCTTCGACGCGATCTTTATTCAAGATTTTCACGTCGCAGCCGATGCAGGCATTTTTATCAACGATCGCCCCACGAATCGTGGTGTTTGCGCCGATGCCGAGGGGAACTTTGCCGTCGTTGCAATTAGACGAACGCTCCGCCATCGGCTGATAAAAGTCTGAACCCATGATCAGCGTATCTTGAACGACGCAGCCCGCCTCAATACGGGTGCGGATGCCCAAAACCGAGTGATGCACCTCGCAGTTTTTCAGGATGCAGCCTTCGCCAATCATGGACTCGGTAATGGTGCAATCCAGCAGCTTGCTAGGCGGAAGCGATCGCCCCCGGGTATAGATCGGAGCTTTCTCGTCATAAAAGCTGAAGGGCGGTTGGGGCTGTTGGGTTAGCGCCAGGTTCGCATCATAAAATGAGCGGATCGTACCAATGTCTTCCCAATAGCCGTTATACAAATAAGCCTGGAGATTGTAGTCCTTCGCAGATGAAGGAATAATCTCTTTGCCAAAGTCGGTCTGATCAGTAGAGTGGCGCAACAAGTCAAACATGACCTGCCGCTCAAAGACATAAATTCCCATTGATGCAATGTAGGGCTTGACCTTCGCCTCTTCGGGCGTCAGCCCTAGCACCGTTGTATCTACCTGCATCTGCTTCAGCGCGTCGCCTTTGGGCTTTTCGTAGAAGTCAACGATGCGCCCATCATGGTTGATTTTCATCAAGCCAAAGTCGGATGCCCGCTCGTCATCCATGGGCAGCACCGAAATCGTGATGTCGGCATTGGTTTCGCGATGGCGCTGCACAAAATCGCTGTAGTCCATGCGATAGAGGTGATCGCCAGACAGGATTAGATACTGATCAACATCGTAATCCTGAAACATCCAGAGATACTGCCGCACTGCGTCGGCGGTGCCCTGAAACCAGTTGGGGTTTTCTGGGGTTTGCTGGGCAGCCAACACCTCAACAAAGCCTTCATGGAAGCCAGAAAAGCTGTAAGTGCGCGAGATGTGACGATTGAGCGACGCCGAGTTGAACTGCGTCAGCACAAAAATTTTGTAAACATCTGAATTAATGCAGTTGCTAACCGGAATATCGATCAGACGATACTTGCCCGCCAGTGGAACGGCTGGCTTGGCTCTTAGCTTTGTGAGTGGATAGAGGCGGGTGCCGGCTCCACCGCCGAGAATAATTGCTAATACCCTTTTCACAATGACCTCTTAACCGCCGTTTAACGCCTGTTTGATCCCCACGTTTAGTGTGATGCGACATGTGATCCTTGGCAAGGGGATCAGGGTAAATAATCGAGACTTTTTTGCAAGCCCAGAGACAGAAATTTGGGCAAAATATGGCTCCCGCAACTCTACCCTACGCCCCTTGTTCAGATCACGCTTCTAAGTAAAAAGGGAATGACGACCTCATTGACTTTGTCGAACCAATCGATTTGGGGATAATGCCCCACATCTGGAAGCTGGACTAACTCTGCTTCAGGTGAGACTTGTACAAATTCTGTCGCGAGATCCACGGGTAGCCAGCGATCGCGCAGTCCCCAAGCAACTAGCACCGGCCGGGGCCACTCTGGAAAACCCTGCTGAATTTCGGCCGTTGTCTGGGCCAAGCGCAGGTTTTGCACAACTGCAAAGAGGGCCCGGCCGGCATCAGAGCTTTTCAAAAAAGGGCGGCGATAGATGTCGAGATCGGCATCTTTGATGACATAACCACCGCCGCTTTCTAGCGTCCGATCCACCAGCAGCGGATCTTGGGTCAACATTTCACCCGCTAGCGGCAGCCCCAATTGTTTCATTTTCCAGGGGAGTTTGGCACGGGAGGTGAGTGGGGCATTGAGCACGACCAGTCGCTCGATTTGGTCGGGGTGGCGTAGCGCATATTGCAGCCCGATCGCCCCAATGAATCCTTGGACAATTAGCGAACAGCGCTGGATGCCTAAGGCGGCGAGGAAGTCTTCTAGTGCAGTGATGTAGGCATCTGGCGTGTAGGCAAAGGTGCGGCGATCGGGCTTGGCAGACGCGCCAAAGCCAATCCAGTCGGGGGCGATCGCCCCAAAGCCACGCTCCTCCAATGCCAGCAGCACGCCGCGCCAGCTATGTCCGGTGGCGGGCAGCCCGTGCAGCAGCACAACAGGAACACGGGTGCTGGATGCCTCTGCCTCTACCACCCGATAGAACCACTCCAGTTGCCCACAGGTCAGCGTTTTTTCTTGTACCGCCACAGGTTCACTCCTCTGGATCAAACCAATTGAAAGACTGTGCTCCTGAAAGACTGTGCTCCTTAAGAATCGCCCCTGAGCAATCGCCCTTGAGCAATCGCCCCTGAGCAGTCGCCCCTGAGCAATCGTTAGTTGGGTATTGCGACTTGGACACAGTAAGTGGACTGAGCTTACCGCTGCGAGGGAGCAGAGGACAAGCGAGAGATGATGTCTAAAACTGGCGATCGCCCCGAGCGAACGAGCAATTGCCGGCAGGATCAGCACCTGGCTCAGCATTCGGCAGGGACAAAGCGGGAGCATAGCTCAAACGCGATCGCGCTCAGCTTGCCCTCAAAGCAAATAGTTTGATATAAGCTGCGGCTTATCTTGCGTTTACATTGCGTCTATCGACCTACATTGCGTCCATCTATATTAATTACGTCTGTCTATCGCCTGTCTAAGTTGCGTTCATATAGATACATCACCATCACACCTACTAAATATTGATTTGCCTAACACTGCCAGGAAACGCTGCCAGGAAATGACTGCCCTAATTCTCATGTGATTCTCATTTGCATCGATATCACAATAGATAGCTATGGTCTTGAGAGGAGGTTCCGCCTTTTAAGCGGGTTGCCTCAAGAAGGGAGCTGAGAGTTGATGAAGTTTCTGAGATCACAAGGTGGATTTCAAGCACACGCGGATGTTGACGCCAGAGTTAGTGTCGGCCGACTGGTCTCTCTGAGACATTTACCTGTTGCCTGAAAGCCATTCTAAAAAAATTGGTTCTAAACTCGTTATTTGATATAAACTCATCGTTTATGTAGATAGCTCATCTGCATATATGGCTGATGGCAAGCCCCGATTCGGCTGACATCAAGCGGTAATCAGAAGGGGAGATCGTCTTTAATGCTAGAGATGACTGAACTTTTCCAAAAGCCGCGCAAAAAGATGTCTGGCTTTATCTATCTCGTTGTAGGATGGGTGGCAAGCTGAGTCAAAAGCTAGAGCAATGTCCTGAATAGAAGTGCCAAATTAGTTGGATGCTTCGGTTGGGCAAGGTGAAACGTTTCTGAGTCGCTCGTTTTAGAGTTTAAGTTAATGAGTAGAAAAAAGAAGATCGAGCCACTGACAGGAGAATCTCTGCTGGCTAAGGTAAAGCAACTGGAAAACCTTACCAAAGAGGAGAAGGCGAGAGAATGTGGATACTATACCGTTACCAAAAACGGTGTAGAGCGAGTCAATATGATGAAGTTCCTGAATGCGCTGATTGACGCAGAGGGTATCGAGCTAGACAGCAAGTCTGCTGTCAACGGTCGGGGTGGTCGCAGCGCTAGCTATCGCATCACGGTTCAGTCAAACGGCAACTTGCTGATTGGTTCGGCCTATACCAAGCAGATGAATTTGCAACCCGGCGATGAGTTTGAAATTTCACTGGGGCGGAAGCATATTCGCCTGAAGCAAATTGGTGAAGATGGAGTTGTTGAGGATTAAACTGGTGCGCTAATGCAGTGCGCTAATGCAGTGCGCTGATGTCGTGCTGGCGATCGCCCCAATCGTCATGCTTACTTGTTTGGCGAAGGAAGTTTGAGTTTGACATGGGTAGCCCTAGGGAAACATCGCAGCAATGATGTAGCAATAGGGATGGGTAAGGAGATGCGCTCTCACTCGTCATTAAGGCTGTAGAAACCTCAGAGATGCAAAAAAGAAGCGGTGAGCTGTGCCAACAGCTTGCCGCTTCTTATTAAATCGATTAAATCGAATTTATTGAGTTGAGCTTATTGAATTGAATTTATTGAATTGAGCTTCAAGATGGCTCGTGCTCCAAATAAATCGCTAATCTGAGTTCAGCC
>RFIF01000371.1 GCA_003695655.1 Cyanobacteria bacterium J069 | reverse complement strand
GGTTTTGGTCGGGGGACGCTTCTCCAAGGCCGGGGATGCGGACGGCCCGATGTTGGCGCGGCTCCAAGCTGATGGTTCGCTGGATGCCACCTTCCACACGCTGCCCGATTTGCAACTGGCGCTGCGACAGCAGGAAGTGCCGATTTTGGGACTGTTGCCTGACCTGGCCGGGTCTGACTGGGTGGATGGGTTGCCGCTGGTGCTGACAGCCGACTCGCCCTATTTGGAACCCTACGAGCGGCTGCGGGGCAACCTGCGGCGGGCCGCGGGCACGGGCGGGCTGAAGTCCGTCGTGGGGACTAGCCTGCTGAGCGGCGAAGGCAAAACGGTGACGGCGTACAACCTGGCGATCGCCTCTGCCCGCGCTGGCAAACGGACGCTGCTGATTGAGGCGGATCTGCGATCGCCTTCCCGGGCCGCCGCCCTGCGCGTCACCCCCAACCCCAACAGCCAGCTAGAGCCGCTCCAGCACTTCGACCGGGGCGAATTCAGCCTGGTGCCAGAGATTGAGAACCTTTACATTTTGCCAAGCCCTGGCCCACAGCGACAGGCAGCCGCTATTCTGGAGTCGGGCGAAGTCAAGCGCCTGCTTGAAGACGCCTGCGGCCGGTTTGATCTGGTGGTGATTGACACGCCGCCCCTCAGCCGTCACACCGATGCCCTGCTGCTAGAACCGCACACCGACGGCGTTTTGCTGATTACTCGTCCCGGCTTTACCGAAGACGGACTGTTGACCGAAGCGGTGGATCAATTCATCGAGTCAGAAACGATCCAGTTTCTCGGCGCGGTGATCAACGGCGCAGATGTGCCGGTGCGCCCATTTAGCTCTACCGATCACAGCATTGAGTCGTTTGCAGACGCCGAATCCGATCTGTTCCCCCAGTCAGCCACCGACGCGGATGAGCTGGCTGCCCGTCTTACCCGCGCCGGAAAACGCTAGTCGCGATTTCCAAACCCAACAAAACCAACCAGAATCGAGCCAGGCTTGACTGCCATGCCCCCCAATCTAGGACAACGTTGAGATCCAGAGAGTTGCAAGTGACCGTTTCCCCCCTGCCCCTTTACCCTGTGAACCTATGCTGAAAAGACTCTTTTTTGTGGTGACGCTGGTGGTTTGCCTGGTCTGCGTCCATAGCGCACCCGCCCATGCCCAAACGACCCTCAGTTCAGACTCGCGTGTGCAGCTCAAGGGCATTGGCCCCGTGCGCGTGGGCATGACCGTCAATGAAGCCAAGCAGGCGGCCGGCGTGCCGCTGGTGCGTGTCGAAAATGCCTATGGAGAAGAAGGGGATGCCTGCTACTCCCTGAGTGCTCAAGGCGTTCCTGGTCTGGGTTTCATGGTGACGGATGGGCGGATTGCGCGGGTGGAGGTGGGCCGCGAAAGCTCAATCAAAACCCTCAGCGGCGCGGGCATTGGCAGCACGGAGGCACAAATTCAGCAACTTTATCCCGGCCAGATCGTCTCTACTCCTCATGAGTACTTCGATGGGGGCAAGTACCTTACGTTTATCCCTAAGGATGAAGCCGATAAGACATTTCGGGTGATCTTTGAAACAGACAAGGGCCGCGTGATTGAGTATCGCGCTGGCAAGCTGCCTGAGGTGCAATATATCGAGGGCTGCGCATAGGAAAGCATGAGGGATGAGGGAGGAAGGATGAAGCTCCGTCTGGGTTTAAAGGCTGGTCTGGCGGCCTGTGTGGCGGTGCTGCTGGCGGCTGGTGCGGCAATCGCCCAAGTGGCCACGGTGACGATTAACAGCCTCACCGTCCGCACGGGCCCCGGCGAGAGCTATCCGACGACGAACGTGTTTCGGCGGGGCGATCGCGTGGAATTGCTGCGGCGCGACGGCGACTGGGTCTATGTGCAAAGCAGCCGGGGCGCAGGCTGGGTCAATCAGCGCTACTTGTCGATCGAGTCGAGCAGTTCCTCCGGCAGTCGCCCTTCGTCTAGCTCAAATATTGTCTATGAAGCCCGCGGTCGGATTGAAACCCAGCGCCATCGCGGCTCTGGCACGGTGGAAATTGTGCGGCTGCGCAATGACGACGAAGTGAGCATCCGGCTGCGTAGCTCCCGCTTTAGCTTGGAGTATATCGGCAGCGTGGGGGAAACCTTGGGCGGCGATCCGGTGCTGAGAGTGCGCTATTTTCGCTCATCAGAACTGGGCGATCGCTTTGTGCCTGCCCAGGGCACCTGCGACCTGCAAACCCGCGACGACGACGACCGCAGCCGCAATCGGGTGCGCGAAATCTACTGTGACGTGCAGCCAGAAAGCCGCTACAGCGAGTATTGGGAATATGCCAGCAGTCGGTTTAGCGCAGATTGAGGGTTCTAGCCGTCCAGTGCGCCTTGACGGAGGGCGATCGCCAATCCGCCAAACACGATCAGCATCACCACCAGCGAAAACGCCGCCCCCAGCGGCCAGTTATAGGACACACCAAACTGGGACGAGATCACATTGCCCAGCATGATGCCGCTGGGACTACCCACCAGACTCGGCGTAATGTAGTCGCCCATCGTCAGCGCGAACACGCTGATGGAACCCGCCAACACACCCGGCGTCACCAGCGGCAGAATGATTCTGCGAAAGGTCGTGAACGGCGGCGCGTTCAGATCGGCAGACGCTTCGAGCAAGTCTTGCGGCAGCCGCTCGAACGCAGTGATGATGGGCAAAATCATAAACGGCAACCAGACATGGACAAACGTCAGCATCGTTGAAAACTGGTTGTAGAGGAACACGCTGCTGGGTTCTTGCAGAATGCCCAGCGACAGCAGCGCCGAATTCAACACGCCGTTGTAGCCCAAAATAATCTTCCAGGCAAACACGCGCACCAGATAGCTCGACCACAGCGGCAGGATCACGAGAATGGTGAGAAGCGATCGCCACTTGCCACCAAACCGCGCAATGAAATAGCCCAGCGGCAGCGCCAGCCCAATGTCGATCAGCGTCACGCCCAGCGCCGTCCCCACGGTACGCAAAATCACCGTGCGATAGGACGCATTCGTGAAAATCGTCTTGAAATTCACCAGGCTAAATTCCTTGACAATATCAAACGCCTCTAGCCGCCACACGCTATAGGAAATCAGCAGCGCCAGCGGCACAAAATACAGCAGCGTCGTCCACACCAGCGGCGGCAGCAGCGAAGCGTATAGTCCCACCTGGGCACGGGTGCGGCAGTGGGGAGAAGGCTGAGAAGGGGCGATCGCAGTCATAATCTGGGAGTGTGGGAGTGGGAGAGTGTTAGTAATGTTAGTAACGAACTGCTCTATCATCCCATCCCCTATCCCCTCCTTACCCCGTCACCCTGTCACCCC
>RFIF01000370.1 GCA_003695655.1 Cyanobacteria bacterium J069 | reverse complement strand
TCACCCCATCACCCCAACACCCCATCACGCCCCCACCCGAATTGCCGCTGCACCCAGACCCGGCACTGTAAAAGCGGCCTGTCCGCCAGGCTGAACCGTGACCGGATTGACGCAGGTTGGAGTGGTGGCCGCACCGGGCTGAAGCAAGTTGCAATAGCGGCCGGGGGGCAGGCTGGTTTGGAAGGTGTGGGTGAGGGGCTGGGTTTCGCGGTTGATCACGACAAAGCCGCGATCGCCCCTGCCAAAGGCAATCTGATTTTGTCCATTGCTCCACCAGTGCACCAGCGGCGTGTTACCCACTGTGTTGCGCCACTGCACCATGTGGGCGATCGCCCCCCGCCGATGTTCACAGATCCAGCCGTCCGCACATTGGGCGGGGTTGGCTGTGAGGGGCGATCGCGTGGTGCCCTGGGCGTCGGCGGGTGGCCCCTGGTCGCCATCCCCAAAGTCGTAGCTCGACATTACCAGCGGCGTGCCATAGGGATGCGCCAGCATGAAAATATTCGCCAGGTCGTAGAGTGGGCCATCCTTATAGGTGAGGTAGTTGCCACCGCCGCCGTGGCCGCGCTGCTTGTCGTGGTTGTCGATAAATACCACGGCCTTGTCGCTGGGCATCAGCCCCCAGCCCTCGCCCAGCGTTTCAAGCTGTTCCAGAGTTTGACCATCGATACCCGCAAACTTTTCGCTCACCACCCGGCCATATTCAAACTCAAATACATCGCCGTAGGCGTAGTATTCTCCCTTTTTCACCGCTTCGGTGCCGGGGTCGATCACTTCTTGATAGATATAGAGATCGTCCAGGGTTTTGCCCAGGTTTTGGTCGGCTAAGGTGCGCCCAAACTGAGCCAGGATGGCTGCCAGATCGCGGGCGTTGATATGCTTGGCGGCGTCGATCCGAAAGCCGTCGATGCCTAAGCTGGCCAGGTCGGTCAGATAGTCTGCCAGGCGCTGCTGCACGTAGGGCGCACTGGTTTTCAGGTCGGCCAGCCCCACCAGTTCGCAGCCTGTCACCTCGTCGTGGTTTTGGTAGGTTTCGATGCTCCGGCGACAGTCGTTAAAGTCCTGCGGCTGATAGACGCCGGGATATTCATACTTGGTGAACGTTGACCCGGCGCTGCCGATGCCCGTTTCTACGCCGGCCATGTGGTTGATCACCGCATCGGCATAGACCTTGACTCCGGCGGCGTGGCAGCGGCGAATCATGGCTGCAAGCTGAGCGCGATCGCCACTGCGGCTGTTGAGCTGATAGCTGACGGGCTGATAGCGCTGCCACCAGGGAAAGCCTTGTTCGGGCAAAACCACATGCTCCTGGGGCGGCGAAATTTGCACAGCGGCGTACCCATTTGGCCCCAGCACCGTCTCACACTCTTCCGCAATATCGTCCCAGCGCCACTCAAATAAATGCACCATGGCAGGCTGCGCAGTTGAGGGCGGCGTGGGGGCGGCAGAGGCATTTTCGACCGCAGCGGCGCGTCCAGCCGGGCGGGCACAGCCCGTCATCAGCAGCGTTGTTAGCGCTAAAAGGGCTGCACCAAGAGTAAAGGATTGTCGCATTTTGAAATGAGTTTGCGCAAAACAAATAATATTGCCAAAAGCCGAGATTATTTGCGGCTGTGCCCTTTAGAATGCCCAAAATGAGGGTATTTTTTCCAAGCTTAATTTTCCAGGTTTAATTTCCCAAGCCCCAATTTTCGCCCGATGTGCCCGACCTAAATTGCCTTTTTTCCATTCTGCCTTGCAGTGGCTGAAGTGCTCGTCTGGAACCTGGCAGTAGCCTGACGGCGTCCAGCATAAAGTAGCCGTTCATTAAAAAGTAGCCGTTCATTAAACTGATCTAGAAATGATCTAGAAACTGATCTAGCCATCAACTGGTGCCGCTATGCTGACCCATGCGATCGCCCAATTTTAACGGCAGCTCCTCCTTCCTCGCTATCCTGATATAGGGTTTGATTCGCACTCGCTCAGCCCTATTCAGCACTACTATTCAGCACTATATATAAGCGGCCGATTGCAGCGGTACATGGAAATACAGACATGAAACAGACGAAACCCAAGGGAAGCGGTGTAGGGGTCTGGCTCGTGACGGGAGCGACGATCGCCCTGGTAGCAGGTGGCGGACTGGGCTACTGGCTGTCGCGTCAACCCCAGCCGGGCGTGGTGTCGGAAGTGCCGGCTGGGCTGGAGGCAGTGCCCCAGGAGGCGCTGCTGGCGCTGTCCGTTTCGACGCGCCCTGCTCAGTGGCGGCAACTGCGCGAATTTGGCACACCCCAGACCCGCGCCCGACTGGATGAAGCCCTCGTCAACTGGCGCGATCGCCTGCTCACCTCCAAAGGGTATCGCTATGCGCAAGACATCCAGCCCTGGGTCGGCAGCGAGGTGACGCTGGCGCTGCTGGCTCCCTCGTCCGAAACCGAAAAGCCGCCTGCGGTCTGGGTTTTGCCGATTCAGGATGCGGTCAAAGCACAGCAGAGCTTGTCGCGCCTCAACACCAGCGAGGCCGCCCCATCGCGCACGCACAAAGGCGTGACGATTCGCACCGTGCCCAATCCGCCCGATGCAGCCGGGCCGCCCCTCAACGCCGCAGTCCTAGACGACAAGCTGGTGATTTTGTCGGACAGTGCTGCTGCCATAGAGCAGGCGATCGACGCTTATCAGAGCGGCAACGCCCTAACTCAGCTCCCTAACTATCAATCTGCCGTGGCGGAAACAGCCGTGCCGGAGCCGTTTGCAAGGCTATATGTGAACGGGCCCCAGGCCAAGGCGATCGCCACTGCCAACTCAATTCAGCCTGCGCCCCTCCTCGGACTCACGCCCCTACAGCGCAATCAGGGACTCGTCGCCACAGCCCGCCTCACCGACACCGGCCTGCAACTGCGCGGACTCAACTGGCTGCCCTCCGACAGCGAAATCCGCTACCGGATGCTAAATACGGGAGGCGAGCTGTCAACCCTACTGCCAGACGATGCGCTGATGATGCTATCGGGCGGCAGCTTTCAGCAATTTTGGCAGGGCTATAGCCAGCAGGGCGGCGTGGTCAACCCCCGCAACCCGCTAAATCCGAACCTGCTGCGCGAGGGCTTAATCAGCACGACCGGGCTGAATCTAGAAACAGACCTGGTGGACTGGATGACCGGCGAATTTGCGCTGGCGCTGTTGCCGCAACCCGACGCCAGCGGAGCGCGCAAGCTGTCGCTGACCTGGCTGGCAGAGACGAGCGATCGCCCTACCGCCGAAACTGTTCTCGCCAAACTCGACGAAGTGATGGGCAGTCGCTACCGCTATCGCGTCACCAAGGCAGAGGTCGGCGGGCAGCCTGTGGTTGGCTGGGCGTCGCCCTTTGGGTCGATCAACGCCACCCACGGGTGGCTGAATAATGACACCGCATTTCTCACCCTGGGCACCGGCACCGTGCCCAGCCTGCTGCCCCCGTCCGAAACGACGCTCTCCGCCGACAAGGACTTCATCGCCGCCACCGCCACCGACTTGAACAATCAAAACGGACAGCTATTTATCGACGTAGAGCGGCTGCTGACCAGCGACACGCCCTTCCCACTCCCAAACCTGCCCAACGGCACAGAGGTGTTTCTCACGGGAATACGCACGCTAGGCATCACTACCGCCATTGCTGGCGATCGCTTAACGCGCTATGACCTGAACCTGATTTTGAAAAAATCGACCGAACCCGTCGCGCCGCTGCCCGAATGAGGTTTTAGGTTTTGGATTTTGGTTT
>RFIF01000369.1 GCA_003695655.1 Cyanobacteria bacterium J069 | reverse complement strand
GTCCCCACTGCGCCCGGTTCTATTCAGCCCGTCACCTGCAACACACCCAACTACTTTGCCGAAGTGTTGTGGGAAAACGGTCAGCCCGTGATGACTTTTTTACAAAAGCCCAATCTCAATAACCTCAGCCGTGCACCTGGGGTTACGATCACTGCCAACCCCGACAGCAGCACCACCTACGGCTATCAAGGCGAAGCGGTATTTTACACCCGCGTCTTTCCAGATGGCACCTGCTTTGTGCAGTCGCTCACCAGCTCGGGCCAGTTGCTGGTTGAAGAATCGGGGCGCATTTCAGAGTTTACGCCTGCTCCCCCGCCGCCAGCACCCGTGCCCGAATCGCCCGTCAGCACCTCCCCCACCGAGCCAAACCAGGGCAATCTCTCTTTGACCTGTATGGGCACCGTTGCAGACCGAGTGGACTTTACTGTCTTCTATACCAGCGAGTCGGGATTTAGCCGCGCTGAGTTTCGTCCGCGCACTTCTACCGCCGTCCTGCCTTCCGATCTGACCTATGTGGGCAAAAATGCGGGCGGCGAAGCCATTTGGAAAGGCAGCGTCGCCCAAATGGCAGACACGACGCTGGTGCATCTGTCGCCCTACGCCGCCAAACCCGGCGACCAGGTTTCCGTCAGCTACGATGGCCAGTGGGGGCAGGCAACTTGCCAGTAAGTAGGTTTCAGGTTTCAGGTTTCAGGTGTGCCCTGGGAACCTGCTAGTTTGTTCCTTAACCCTCTAATCCCTCAACCCTGACCCCTGATCCCTGCCCCCCGCAACCTATCTATGATTCGTCCATTCCACGTTGCCTTTCCCGTCCGAGATTTATCCACGACCCGTGCATTTTATGAGTCCGTCTTGGGCTGTGCAGTGGGGCGGACGGATGCACGGTGGATTGATTTCAATCTGTTTGGGCATCAAGTGACGGCGCATTTGGTAGAAGCTGGCACAGCAGCAGGTGACACCAATTTAGTCGATGGCAAGGCTGTGCCCGTGCAGCACTGGGGCGTAATTTTGGCAATGGACGAGTGGAAAGCGCTGGCAGAAAGGCTGCGATCGCACCATGTCGAGTTCATCATTGAGCCATATATCCGCTTCCAGGGTGAAGTCGGCGAACAGGCAACCCTGTTTTTGCTTGACCCCAGCGGCAATGCGCTGGAATTTAAGGCATTTGCGGACGATGCGGCGATTTTTGCCACGTCGTAGCGTTAAGGGTAAAGATGAGGGGACATGGGAAGAACAAGGGGAGGGCGATCGCCCCTTGACGCAATACAAAATAGCAAGCTCCTAGCGTGAGCCAGAGCCTCGGTAAATGCGATCTTGCTGTTCTGGCGACAGGCGCGTACGGGGAAACCACTGTGCCTCGCGAGACACGCCCGAATCAGCCGGTTCGGCAGCCGCAGCGGGGACAGACTTGACGCCATTTGCAGAGCTGCTGCCGGTCGATACTCCATTGCCATTTGCAGTTCCAGTGCCACCACCGCTGCTGCCACCACCGCTGCTGGCGCTGTTGGCATACCAGGTGTTGCCGGTGCTTTGGCTGGCGCTTTGGCTGGTGCTTTGGCGACTGGCAGCGGTAGCCGCCGAATCCAGCGGAATATCACAGGTAATCGGCGCATCCGTCAGCAAATCAGCATCCAGGTCATCCTGCGGAAGCTGGGCATGGGGCGGAATGTAGGCGTGCTTTTCGGCATCATAGGCCCACACCTCGCCCCGATCCATGTCATAAATCCAGGCATAAATCTTGAGCGTGCTGTCGTATAGCTTGGAGTGAATCGACGGATAGGTTTTCAGGTTTTCAATTTGAGTCAGGACGTTTTCGGCAATGGTGGCGTTTAGCAGCTCCTCGCCTTCCAGGTGGGTGTAATTTTCCTTGATCAGCAGACGGGTCGCCTCGGCATGTTTCAGCCAGGTATAAACCAGTGGCATCTTTTCTTCCAGCGTATTCAGCTTGAGCAGGCCCTTCATTGCGCCGCAGTGTGAGTGTCCACAAATCACAATGTCGCGAATGCCCAGCGCCTCCACTGCGTACTCAATCGATGCCCCCTCACCACCATTCGTCGCGCCGTAGGGCGGAATAATATTGCCCGCGTTGCGAATCACAAAGATTTCGCCCGGTCCTGCATTGGTCAACAGCTCTGGCCCCACCCGCGAGTCTGCACAACACACAATCAGCGCCCTTGGATGCTGTCCCTGTGCCAATTCTTCGTAGAGGTCAAGGTGAGTGCAATAGAAGCTCTTTTTGAACTCACGAATGCCTTTGATTAGTTTTTTCATGGCTGGAGTGCCTTGGGAGAGGAGGAGCGCAGGGGAAGAGGGTGGGAAAAGCAGTTTTGAAAGAAGCAGTTTTGAAAGAAGCAGTTTTGAAAAAAGCGGCTTTGGAAACCGGGTGGCGACTAGAGGAAGATGCGACTGTGATCAGATGAGCGATCGCCCTACAGTCTTGCAAACGAGCACTTTGCGAATCAATCTAACTGAACAATCTACAGAGAACCCGCAAAGTCAGATCACCCCAGCAAGCAATCTTTATTATCAAACAACACGGCCCGTCCTGGGTTTGTGGATGCTAATTGCTGCGATAAGGGAAAAGGGGGTGACGGGGTGACGGGGTG
>RFIF01000368.1 GCA_003695655.1 Cyanobacteria bacterium J069 | reverse complement strand
GGGGTGACGGGGTGATGGAGTGACGGGGTGAGGGGACTGTGACTAATTCATCCCTTATCCTGCATTCTTCAGCCCTTGCCTTCGCTTGAGCCGGTCAAGGAAGGCGAAAACGCTTGGCGACAGCAGCCCATCAGCGAGGTTGGCAACGCCCATGACTCGCTCTAGCGGGACGGGTAGGCTGCGTACCTGAATTTCTGGGGGAATGGGTTCGGCAGTAAGACGCGCCATAATGCTAGTGCCCAGACCCCGCCGCACCATGCTAATGATGGTGGAGTCTTCTTTGACTTCAAAGGCGACCTGTAAGGGCGATTGGTGCTGCTCCAGGTGCGCTTGCACGAGGCGGCCGTGGACATGGGGCGCGACGGTGGGCGGCATGATCAGCGGTAGGTTTTGCAGGCGTTCCCAGGTGAGTAGCTCTTCCTCTGCCAGGGTGTTGGGCGGCAGCAGCGCCACAAATTCATCGCGACATAGCTCCCAGGTTTCCAGGTCGGCGGCACAGGGCAGGAGGGTGATGCACAGATCGGCTTGTCCGGTTCGCACGGACTGCTCGACCTGGTTGTAATGATCAAACTCGCTGAGGACGATGCGCACGTTAGGGAACAGGTCACGAAACTGGGCGATCGCCTCTGGCAGAAGGTGAGTAGCAATGCTGCGGACGGAGGCAATACGCACCTGACCCGATTCGACCCCACGGGCGCGATAGGCTGTCTGGCAAATGGCATCGAGCCGCTCTAGAATTTGCTGCGCATCTACCAAGACTTGCTCGCCAGTGGGGCTGAGGGCTGCGCCGTGGCGACCGCGATGCAGCAGCACTACCCCCAGCTCGGCTTCTAATGTGGCGATCGCATGGCTAATTGTAGATTGCGACACGCCCATTTCGAGTGCTGCCGTGCTGAAGCTGCGGTGCTGGGCAACGGCAACCAGTGCCCGCAGTTGGGAAAGCTTGATGGCAGAGTCGCCGGGCAAATCCATAAGTGCAACAGGTGCAACAAATAGCGGTTCAACAAATTGCTGGCTAGTGGGGCGATCGCCCCCATGTGCCCCGGATCGATCTTGCTAAAATGATTTCGCTAAAATCCCCAAGTCCGCTTCGGGCCAATGTCCAGATGAATTACGTTGGGCATATTGCTATAGATGCCGATGCCGCCGTTCCAGGTCAGCATCACGCTATTGGCCACCTGCCGACCGCTTAAGCCTTGCACCTGAAGATCGACCGCTTTGCCTGTCAAATGCTGACTTCGAGATGCACCGCCGACTGCCGAGTTCACATCGGGCGGGCGATACCAAGAGTTGACCTGGAACGGACGCCCCAGCCGATTGCGCACCTTCTGCAATTCCCTTGCCAGAGCCAGGATATTGTCGGCGATCGCCTTGGTTTCTGGGATGCGGGTTGCGTTTTTGGTCGCCTCGCCCCAGGTAAAGTTGCCATTGGGAATAATCGGCTGATCGGTATAAAACGTAGAAGTATAGCCCGGCAGCCGGAAAGGGCGGCCCACATACTGTGGGGGCGGCGGCGGTGGCGGTGGCGGCGGTGGCGGCGGTGTTTGAGGTCTGGGGTAAACGACTTTCCCGGCTTGCTCGACTCGCGCATGTTGGTCATAGACATACCAGGTATTGAACCCGTAGATATTGTCTTTGACGTATTTAATGACAAATTTAATGTGCGCGTTGAAAGGGCCCTGCGCGTCGGCAAAGGCGTAATTGTCGATCACCAGCAGCGTACCCGGTGAAGCTGCCGCCTGCTCATTAGGCGCAAGCTGAGACGACTGCACTGGTCGGCGTTTGAACAAGGTGTTTTGGGTAACTCTCAAGAGGAAAGCATTGGGGTTTTCGGGTGGATACACCACATCATCATCAAAGGTCACGAACGCGTGCTGGTTATAGACAAACCAGGTGCTCAAGCCATTGATAAAATCAATGCGATCGCGAATCGCAAACTTGATGTGATTGTTAAACTCGCCCTGTGCATCAGCAAAAGCATAAGAGTGGAGATTAATCATCCGACCCCGCGGGATCGAAACCTTCTCTGAGACGGCCAACGCCGATGTATCCACAGGACGCCGCTTCAAGATAGTGTTCTGATTAATCCATAGAACGGGTATGCTCTCCTGATCTTCATGCGGATAGACCACGACCCCGTTTGCCTCGACCTGAGCGTCCAGGCTAGAGACAAACCAGGTATTGAAGCCGTTAATCGTTCTATTTTGCAGGGCAAACTTGATGTGCCCATTGAAAGAGCCGTTAATATTTGCGTAGGCGTAGGAATGCAGCGGATAGGTATTACCAGCGGCGACAGCTACCATTTCATTAGGTTGCAATAGCGAGTTCGGTTCCGGCCGAAGCTTCAACACTGTTGCTGTATTCACTCGCAGAACTAGTTGTACCATCGGCAACACCCAACCTGGCTGGCTCAGAGCCTTCAGAATCTAACTCTGAAAATAGACCTACTCATAATACGTGCTTTTTCCAAAAACGAGTCTGGATTCCAGGCTAAAAACTAGTGCTGGAGTAAGCCATCGGCAGAAGTCTACTGTTATAATGCTTACTCGGTTCGTCTATCTAAACTTTCGCACTCATTCGCCTTGCCGGTGTAGCTCAGTGGTAGAGCACTCGATTCGTAATCGAGCGGCCGTGAGTTCAAATCTCATCACCGGCTTTTGCTAAATAAAGCTCGTTTCAAGAAAAAAGCTCGTTTCAAGAAATCAAGCTCCTTTCAATAAATTCCTGGCTGTTAGCAAATTCCTGGAGTTGGAGGGTCAGAGTGAACTAAGGTCAGGACGTGCCAAATTCTCACTCATTAAACCTACCATCACCCCGGCCGGGCTACACCCTGCCTGTGTTTGCCTGTGCCGGAGCGATCGCCGCCTTGAATCATCTGCACGACGATCCGCCTTCGCCTGACAGCGCCACCCTAAATCTGATCGAACCTGCCCAAATCGCCACAATCCCGATCGAACAGGTGGCGCGGCTCAGTTCCTGCTCGGCCCTTGCCGTTACCCGCAGCGACCCCGGCGACAATCTGGATTTGACTCGCAACATGCCGATCTGGAGCATCGTTGAAGTTAGGGAGCAGGGGGCAGGGTTCAGGGGTCAGGGGTTAGGCAATCCATCCTCTTCTCCTCTCCCCCTCTCTCCCTCCACCCCTCCACCCATCATCCTAGAAGGCGGCGAAGGACTCGGCAGACAAACCCACGCCGACCACCAGCCCGCCATCTATGCCTATGCTCGACGGCTGCTGCTGGCGAATCTGGAGCCGCTGCTGCGACCGGGCGAATCAATCTGCGTGACGATTGTGCTGCCGGAGGGGCGATCGCTCGCCGCGCGCACCTCCAATGCGGCGTTTGGGGTCGTGGAAGGGCTATCGCTGCTGGGCACATCGGGCATTTCCCAGCCCCTCAGTGCACCGGGACAGTTAGAGGATTTTCGAGCAGCGCTACAGCAGAAGGCGGCGGCCCATCCGGTGCTGGTGTTTTGCATTGGGGAGAACGGGCTGGATTTGGCGGGCAAGCTGGGGGTTGCGCCGAACTGCATGGTGAAGACGGCAAACTGGCTGGGGCCGCTGCTGGTGGAAGCAGGGATGCAGGGCGTGCAGTCGATCTTGCTGTTTGGCTATCACGGCAAGCTGATGAAGCTGGCAGGCGGCATTTTCCACACGCACCACCATGTTGCGGATGGGCGGCAGGAAATTTTTGCGGCGCACTGTGCCAATGTGGGCTTGCCGACGGCGGATGTGCAGGTCGTGTTTGCTTGCGAAACCGCCGAAGCAGCGCTGAAGTATTTGCAAAAACTGGATGCCGAAACCGGGAGCCACTGGGTGGAGCTGGTGTATGGGGCGATCGCCCAAGCGATTGACCAGCGGTCGGCAACCTATATCCACGCCCATAGCGATCGCCGCGTGCAGGTGGGGTCGATCCTGTTTGGGCGCGATCGCCAGATTATTGTGACCAGTGCCAGTGGGTCTGCAATTTTGTCCCAAGTTTTGTTAAGCTAACTTAAATATTAAAGTCTGATTTAGTTCGCTACGATACATTCCCCAGTTCGGTATGAGCGTCGGCTTCGCTGGGTGTGGCGGAGTTTTACCATGCAAAACCTCTGGCTAGTTCAGGTTTAGTACCCTCCCAATTGCGACCTTCAAGATCTATTTATCTAAATTTCTATTTGTCTGTGCGACGATGCTGGGAAATCCTTTGAGATTTCGTTGCGCTTTGCATTTGGCTTACCACTCGACCCGGAAAGGAAGTCGGTTAGCCATAAGGTTCCCTACCGTTTTGGGCTTCACATCGTTCTTGGCTGGATCAGCCGTTAGTCAGGTTTATAATTCGATCCCTGAAATTGATCCCTGAAATTCGACCTATTTAACCGTCGTCACGCTGTTACACCGCTTTCCGGTTCGCCATCGCCCCTGTTCCTCTCGTTTTCTCTAGGATCTACCGTGACTTCTCAAGTTGAATCTGTCCCCCCAACCGCCGAACCCGAAGAGCAGCTCAATCGCCAGATGATCGTCATTCTGGATTTTGGCTCCCAATATTCTGAGCTGATTGCCCGCCGCATCCGCGAAACCCAGGTCTACTCGGAGGTGCTCAGCTACCGCACCACGCCTGAACAAATCCAACAGCTCAATCCCAGCGGCATTATTCTTTCTGGCGGTCCTAGTTCCGTCTATGACGAGCGTGCGCCCCACTGCGATCCTGAGATTTGGAATTTAGGCATTCCCATCCTGGGCGTGTGCTATGGGATGCAGCTCATGGTGCAGCAGTTGGGCGGTGGCGTCGAGCGGGCCGAGCGCGGGGAGTATGGTAAGGCAGCACTGTTTATCGACGACCCCACAGACCTGCTGACGAATGTAGACGACGGCACGACGATGTGGATGAGCCACGGCGACTCGGTAACTGCCATGCCAGATGGCTTTGAGCTATTAGCCCACACCGACAATACCCCCTGTGCGGCGATCGCCCACCATGAGCGCAAGCTCTACGGCGTGCAGTTTCATCCTGAAGTGGTGCATTCTCTTGGCGGGCAGGCGCTGATCCGCAACTTTGTCTATCACATCTGCGAGTGTCAGCCGACCTGGACGACAGCAGCGTTTGTGGAAGAAACGGTGCGAGAAATTCGCGCCAAGGTCGGCGATAAGCGGGTGCTGCTGGCGCTATCGGGTGGGGTCGATTCTTCCACGCTGGCATTTTTGCTGCATCGGGCGATCGGCGATCAGCTTACCTGCATGTTCATTGACCAGGGCTTTATGCGCAAGTATGAGCCAGAGCGCCTGGTAAAGCTGTTCCATGAGCAGTTTCACATTGAGGTGCAGTACATCAACGCGCGCGATCGCTTCCTGGAATGCATCGCTGGCATCACCGATCCCGAACAAAAGCGCAAGCGCATCGGGCACGAGTTTATCCGCGTGTTTGAGGAAGAGTCCAAACGCCTTGGCCCCTTCGATTACCTGGCTCAGGGCACGCTCTATCCCGACGTGATCGAGTCGGCAGATACCAACGTTGATCCGCAAACGGGCGAGCGCGTCGCGGTGAAAATTAAGAGCCACCACAATGTCGGCGGTCTGCCCAAAGATCTGCGTTTCAAGCTAGTAGAGCCGCTGCGCAAGCTATTTAAAGACGAAGTGCGCAAGGTCGGTCGCTCGATTGGGCTGCCCGAAGAAATCGTCAACCGGCATCCCTTCCCGGGCCCCGGTCTGGCCATTCGCATTTTGGGTGAAGTGACTGATGAAAAGCTTAATATTCTCCGGGATGCTGACCTGATTGTGCGCCAGGAAGTGAACCGCAGCGGCACATACAGCCTGTTTTGGCAAGCTTTTGCTGTGCTGCTGCCGATCCGTAGTGTGGGTGTCATGGGCGACCAGCGGACTTACGCTTACCCTGTTGTGCTGCGCTTTGTTTCCAGTGAAGATGGCATGACTGCCGATTGGTCACGGGCTCCCTATGACCTGTTGGAGACGATTTCCACCCGCATTGTGAACGAGGTGAAAGGCGTCAATCGCGTTGTCTACGACATTACCTCTAAGCCGCCAGGAACCATTGAGTGGGAGTAGAGCGGTTCTGATTTCCGGATTTGCGTTGCGCTGGCGAGAGGTTTCACCAGAACAGTGTTGCGGTCAGACCATCCTGAGTTTGCTACGGGGAATGGCGATCGCCCCTGAAAGATAGAGTCTGACCGAGGTAAGCCGCTAAAGCACAGGATGCATCTCGAACAGAGGTACTGGTTTTCCACAGAAGCCTGTGGAAAACTGCCATCTATCTGTGGAAAACCCCGCTTTTGTGTGGAAAAGGGGGGGCTTTTGCATATTTTTTACAAGTTTGAATGATGTGTTTACGGCTTCTGCATCAGATCCTGGATGGGGAACAGAGTTAGAGTGTTAGCAGACGATCTATACCCATCCTCCCGTTTTGTCATCCGGTCTTGGTCGAATGTGCCCTGTTTGATTCCGGTTTTTTCTGGCTATGGATGCTGGAGCTTCACCCCAACCCACGCCTTCTCATACTGGTCAGCGGGCCCTAGCGGTGGTGCTGGTCACAGATGCGGTGGGCTACAACTCGCGCATGGCAGATGATCAGGAGCATACCCTCAGCCTGATTCGGCGCGACTTGCAGTTGATGCGTCAGCTTTGTCAGCAGTTTGAAGGGATCGTGCTGAAAGCGCTCGCAGACGGGCTAGTGATGTATTTCGTCAGCACCGATCGAGCGGTCAACTGCGCCATCGAGATTCAGAAAGCAATGGCGCAACTGATGCAAACCTTGCCAGAAGACGACGTGCTCAGCCACCGCATCGGCATTCACTTAGGAGAGGTGGTGGTGCAGGCGGGCGATGTAACGGGACAAGCCGTTACGGTAGCCACCCGGCTCCAGGAAGAAGCCGCGCCTAGAGGTATTTGCATGTCTCAGACGGTCTATGACTCTGTGAAGTCGAGGATTTCCCTGAGCGCATCTTATGTCGGGTCGCTGAAGCTGAAAAACCTGCAAGAAGCAATCCAGGCCTATCAAATTACGCCAGCGATTCTGCCAATTGCGTCTCAGGGCAGCAGCAGCCTCAGCGAAGGCTCAGAGCTAACGCTGGGCACCTTGATTAACAACCGCTATCGAATTGAGCGCGTGCTGGGGCAGGGCGGCTTTGGGCGCACCTATCTGGCTTCTGATGAACACTGCTTTGGCGATTACTGCGTGCTCAAGGAGTTTGTGCCTGCCAGCCGCACGGAATATGTGGTGCAAAAGTCGCGAGAGCTGTTTGAGCGCGAGGCGCGGGTGCTGTATCAGATTAATCATCCACAGATTCCTCGGTTTCTGGCGTGGTTGACGGATCGGGGGCGGCTGTTTTTGGTGCAGGAATATATTAACGGCAAGACCTACGGCCAGCTTTTGCAAGAGCGGCAGCAACAGGGACAGCCTGCTTTTTCTGAAGCAGAAATCGTGCAGTGGCTATGCGACCTGCTGCCCGTGCTGGACTATCTGCATGGTATTAACATTCTGCATCGGGATATCTCGCCTGAGAACGTGATGCTACCTGTCGGCCAGACCCATCCAGTGCTGATTGATTTTGGGCTGGTAAAGCAGACGGTGAGCCAGATTCTTTCGGCGGCTCATGGCGGTGGGCAGGGCAGCGCCCAGGCTTCGGTAGTGGGCAAGTTTGGCTATTCGCCGCCAGAACAGATTCGCATGGGCCAGTGCTATCCTTGCAGCGATTTGTACGCGCTGGGCGTGAGTGCGGTAGTGCTGCTGACGGGGCAAGACCTGAGTGTGCTGATGGAGCATACCTCGCTGGAGTGGCGCTGGCGGGACTATGCCAATGTGAGCGATCGCCTGGTGAGAATTCTCGATCGCCTGCTGTCGGAAAAGCCCAAGGATCGCTACCAATCGGCCAGGGACGTGTTGACCGACCTACGGGCACTGTCGCTGCCTGAAGTCGAGGAAGATCGCCTGATTGAGGTACAAATTGAAGTCGATCCCCTAAAACGCCAGCAGCAGGTCGAAGAGATCGTGCAGTCTGATTTCTTTAAGGATCTGATGCATAAGCTCGACGATTTTCGGGGAGCCTTTGACTCGATGGTGGAGGACCCTCTGGAGCATGAGCAATCTGCGGACGAGCGATCGCCTGCCCCACCGCCAGCCCTGCCGTCCACCGCTCCCCAGGTGCTATTCGGCATTTCCGCCATTCAACCCGGCCGCATCGACGGCACTAGTTGGGGCGACGAGTTTCAGTCGCTAGAGGTCGAAGCGGAAGACTTCCCCGAATATGCGTCTGATGAATCCATGCAGCTTTCGGTTTCGCCGCCCGCATTAGAAGAGGAACTGCTGACGCAGCCGCCCGCGCTGACCGAGCTGCCTTTTACGGAGCCGCCGCCCGCCACCCTAAACCAGACGATTGAAATGCCGCTGGCAGAGATGAATGCCGCGCTGCATCAGCCGAGTGTGCCTGCGGTGTGGATGGACGCCTGTCGTCGGGAGCTGGCAGAGTGCATCGGGCCGATGGCAGGGCTGCTGCTGGATTCGATTTTGTCTCAGCAGGCGGGTCTGACTTCGGAAGCATTGGTAGCGGCGATCGCCACGAAAATCCCCAACCCCGCCCAGGCAAAGCAGTTCCGCGATCGCATGAACAGTCCAGCGATTGCTGCCCTGGCTGCCGCGCCGCATGTCCCCAGTTCAACGCCTGCGCCTAGCCCGCCCGCCTCCGAAAGTGTTGCAGAACCCAAAACCCAGGTTCAGCCGTCAGAATCCGGCGCGTCTGTCGGTGCGTCTGTAAGCGAGGCGTTTTTAGACCAATGCCGTCAGGCGCTCTCCGAAGCCATTGGCCCGATGGCCAGCCTCATCCTGCGCGATGTCGTCTCTCGCAATTCGGACGCCAGCCCTGCCGAACTGGTGGGGGCGATCGCCACGAAAATTCCCAACCCCAAGGCCGCCGAAGCGTTTCGCCAGCGCATGAAACCCTTGATTCGAGGTTAAGCGCTGAAAACACAGAAAAGTCCCACATCTCTCAGAAATGTGAGACTTTGTCAGATTTTAGAGCCGATCTCAGGATCGAATTCCGCTAGTTCGATGCGGCGCTCGTTGCCTTGGGCTGCGGCTTCTTCGCGTTGCGATCCTGCGTCAGTCCACTCAGGAACATCGGCACAAACCGTTCTACAAACGCTTGCGGGTCGCGGTTCCAGGCGCGCTGCATCACGTCGATGCGGGTGCGCTGGAGGTCAGGCGACAGCAGGCTTTGGGGCAAGCGTTCTATCAAATATTGGGGGCGCTGCCAGGCAGGCAGGGTGTTGGCGATGTCGAGCAGGTTGCCGACGCGACGCAGTTCGGCACCCAGCGTGATGTCCATGCCCGATTCAAACGCGGCCTGCTCAATGGCGGCATACTTTTGCTTGGCGTGTTCCACCTTGGCGCGATGCTCCGGGCTTTTGTCGGCCATTTGGGACAGCCAGCGGTTGCCCCAGCGCACATGGCCGGCTTCTTCTGGCAGAATGCGTTCCAGGGTTTCGCGGATTTGGATGTTTTCCTCGGTCTGGGGCGCTTGCTTGAGGGCGTGGATGTGACCCGAGAAATACTCACAGCCGCGCTTTTCGGTGACGTTGATCGCCGCCAGCGACGAGATCACAAAGTCATCCAGGCTTTCAGGGCTAACCTGCTCTTGATCCAGCAGCCGCTCAAATTCTTCGATGTAGGACATGCCGGGAGGCGTGGCCACGCTGCTGCCCAAATCTACGAGCAAGTCCGTCAGCCACATGGCATGGCGGGCTTCATCAGACACATGCCGTGACAGGTCTTTCACCAGTTCAGCGGGCTTCCCGTCCAGTTGTTCAATCAGATTGGTAAGGTCTTTGCAACTCCGCTGTTCGCTATAGCGATAGCGGTTGAGCGTAATTAAATGAACGTCGCGATCGCGAATCACCTGTTTCATTACATCACGGGCGCTGAGGCTGCCCATGGAGCTTTGCAGCTTGCGGGGGTAAACAACTGTCATAACAAAGAGTGAGAAATTGTTGATTTTTGTAAAGCCTGCTTAGATCCTAACGTAAGTTCCCAAAATGCGGAAAACCCCTATGATTCTGAGAAGACAAATATATATTGCTGCTTGAAGCTGTCCAGGAACCCCGCATGAGCACCAAAAACTTAATCTTTTCTGTTCTGCTGATTTTCGTGCCGATTTCGCTGTTGTCTCACTACGTGTTCCATTGGAGTGAACTGGTGCAGTTTGGGCTGGCCTGTCTGGCGATTTTGCCACTGGCGGCCTGGATGGGCACGGCGACCGAGGAACTGGCGGTGGTGGTAGGGCCGTCGCTGGGCGGCTTGCTGAATGCCACCTTTGGCAATGCGGCGGAACTGATTATTGCGATCGCCGCGCTGCGTTCTGGTCTGGTCGATGTGGTGAAGGCCAGCCTCACGGGGTCGGTCATCGGCAACCTGCTGCTGGTGATGGGGCTGTCGATGCTGCTGGGGGGTCTGCGCTATAAGGAACAAAGCTT
>RFIF01000367.1 GCA_003695655.1 Cyanobacteria bacterium J069 | reverse complement strand
TGCTCGACGCGGCGGCCGTCGGGCGGGGCTTCGCTGATGAGGGGCGGCTCGGTGATGCGGGTTGGCTCCTGGGAGGGCAGCAGGTTGGGCACCACGAAGAAGAGGAGTGCCAGAACGCTGGCGATCGCCCCGCTCAAGGCCCGATCCGTCAACGCCTCGTTGAGCGCCTGCGGCAGGGCAGCGCGCAGCTTCGGTAAGGCATTGGCGATCCACCAGTTCCAGCCTTTGTCCCAGTAGGGCTTGGCGATTTCCCAGGCGCGGGCGGCGGCGGGTCGCACGACTTCCCAGGCTTGCTGGGCGGCAGTGCGGAGGCGGCCCCCCAGCGATGGCGCAACGAGCACAGGCGGCGCACCAGGGTCACGGCGGGCAAGGGCGCTGCTGTCGGCGGCGAGTTCACCAGGGGGGCTGGGGCTGAGGGACGGCTGGGCCCGCCGGGGCGGTGCTTCCAGGGCGACAATCCAGCGTTGCAGCAGCCGCACGATCGCCCGCAGTAGCCCAATCAGCAGGCGCTTTCCCACGCCGATATATTCTCTCTGCAAATCTTGTAACGAGGGCGGCCCATAGCCGTCATCGCGCTTTGCGGTGACGCCCGCTGCATGAGTCGCTGGCGTTGAGCGATCGCCCTGTGATTCCACGCGTTCTCTAGAGGGTTCCCCAGCCGCTGCGCTAGCCGTTTCGCCGGGAGAACCTGCGCCCGCATTGCGGCCCGCCGCCATTGGGGGGCGATCGCCACTGGCAGGCGGTTGGGCGGCTGGGTCGGGCTGGTCAGCCGGGGAATGAGACGACGAGGGCGGCTCCTGAGTCATAACCGTAAGGCATATCTGTGCAAGGGATTTCTGTGCAAGGGATTTCTGTGCGAGGGATTTCTGTGTGAGGGATTTCTGCGTGAAGGATTTCTGTGCAAGGGATTCAAGGCTGTTGGGGGCAGAGGGCGGCGGGGAATGGAGACGCAGTAGACACGGCAGCGGTGAAACGCGATAGAGTTTTACAAGAGTTTTACAGGTGGCGTGCGTGATCCCAGAAGACACTATACCGCTTGGGCGAACGGCAACACGGCAGATCACCAAAGAACTTTACGCATTCACGCGACATTCACCGGTACTTTGTTTGGAGATGGATCATGAGGCGATCGCTTGCAGCCCTGGTTGGTTTTGCCCTGATTCCGCTACTGCTGCTGGGAAGCTGTGCGTCGTCGCTTGCGGGAGCAGCCATCCCGATTGAACAAGTCGTCAGCCAACTGCGTCCCCAAACGCCGCTCCCCATTTTCATTCCGGATGCCGTGCCGGGGCTAGACGAGGTGTATGTCCACACCTACGGCGACGAAAATAGCTACGGCGTAGACTTTGATTACGTCGAAGACTGCAACGGCGCAACGGCCTGTAGCTATGGTGGCGTCTGGGCGCAGCGCTATGAGGGGGCGCTGTCTCCCGCAGAAATTATTGGCATGTCGGAAACGATCGAGCCAGTGTCGCTGACCAACGGCGTAGACGGGCAGTATGCCAACACCTGCGGAGCTTACTGCGTGGCGACGGTGATGTGGCAGACGGACGGAGTGCTCTACGGCGTCAGCATTAAAAACGGCGAGAAAGCGGCGACGGTGGCCCTGGCCAACGGGGCGATCGCCGCCGGGCCTAGAGCAGCGCGATCGCTCCAACCCACTCCTTAAACCCGCATCCTTCATCCCTCATCCTTTACACAGGGTGTTCTAAACCATGAGCGTGACCACCCAACAGCTCAGTCGATTTAAGCGCGACGGTCGCCCGATTGTGGCGCTGACGGCATGGGATTTTCTGATGGCGCAAGTGCTCGATCAGGCTGGCGTCGATGTCATTTTAGTGGGCGACTCGCTGGCGATGGTGGCGCTGGGCTATGACACCACGCTGCCGCTGACGCTGGATGAAATCTTGCACCACACCAAGGCCGTCCGGCGCGGCGTGAAAAATGCGCTGGTGGTGTGTGATTTGCCATTCATGACCTACCAGGAAAGCGTGACGCAAGCAATGCACTCCGCCGGGCGCGTGCTAAAGGAAACCGGAGCGCAGGCGGTGAAGCTGGAGGGTGGCCATCCCGCCATGCTGGAAACGGTAGAACGACTGACGCAGGTGGGCATTCCGGTGATGGCGCATGTGGGGCTAACGCCGCAGTCGGTGCATCAGTTTGGTGGCTTTCGCAAGCAGGGGACGACGGCTGAGTCCGGGGAGCGAATTTTGCAAGAGGCGATCGCCCTGGAAGCCGCCGGAGCTTTTGCGATTGTCCTGGAACATATCCCGGCTGACCTGGCCCTGCAAATTTCCCAAAAGCTGACCATTCCCACCATTGGCATCGGCGCAGGCCCCCACTGCGACGGGCAGGTACTGGTCACGCCCGATCTGCTGGGCCTGTCGGAATGGCAGCCGCCCTTTGCCAAAACCTACACCAATTTGCGGGACATCATGACTCAGGCGGTGCAAACCTTCGCGGCGGAGGTGCGAGAGCAGCGATTCAAGGTGTGAGCGGAGTGGAGTTAGGGAAAACAAGGTCGCTTGCCGCTGTCATGCGGCGGGACGACTGGAGCGATCGCCTATGTTCCGCTACTGCCCACTAGCTGACTCAGGCGCTTCAAAATCCGCAGCGCTTCACTCAGCTCTTGACCCGTTGCAAACGGCGAAAACACTCGCGATAAAGCGTAGCGCGACGGTTCCGCCTGCGTTAGCTTGACAAACAAAATATCGTCGCCGTTTGTCACCACCCCAAAGCTAGGCTTTGCAGGCTGAGGATTTGCCATCAAGTACGCCAGCGTTTGGGGCAGTGCCGTCCACACCGATAGCGTGGTCTTTTTCGACTCCAGCACCACGACCCAAACCTGATCCAGCAGCACCAGCACATCAATCCGCCCTTGCAGCACCGCTTCGCCATCGTTCAGCAAAAGCCGCACAGACTCCTCCGCTCTCACTCGAAACGGTGGGTCATAGAGTCCCGCGATCGCCAGCAGCGGAGAAGCCAGCAATAGCATCACCGTTCCTTCCAGCAATTGACCTTGCGATCGCTGATAGAGATAGCGCTGCCGTAACTGATCCAGTGCCGCCTGTTCCGTTGCAGAAATGTTGGGCAAGCCAGCCTGCCACTCCTGGAAAAATGCTTCATCTTCCGTTCGTGTCAGATGAAACCGTCGCTCGGCTTCGGCCAGCGTGGTAATCGCGTCTGTAATGGCAAGTGTCATGGTCGAGCGTCCTTATTTCTTCTAAGCCGGGAGCAAGCGGGTCAGTTGTCACGTTGTCATCGCCACCTGCCTAAAAAAGCCGGATGCGAAAAGTGACTGGATGCATAAAACGCCTGCCTAAGAACAGATGCCGTGATCTGCGAATTGAGTCTGTGATCTGCTACTACCCTAGCGAATTCGATTATCTCTCACAGTCTTTCCTATGAAGGGGTGGGGCGAGGAAGGGCGATATTGCTCCGCAAGGCTTTGCCAACGCCCAATCCACGCCGCAGAACTCATTGCCGCAGAACTCATTGATTGTGTTGCACAATACAATCAACGCGCGATGCGTTCCACAAGCTGTGCCACTTTTTGATGACCACGCAGGGCATGAGTGAAGATGAAGCGATTTCGCTGATGTCGGTGGCGGCTGACTTTGGTGTGACCCAGGTGGTGGACGGCAATTGGGGTGTGCATGGCGTGATTGCCAAAGAGGTGCTGGCTGAGGATTGACGCTTTGGCGAGTGTGCGGGAGATTGTCAATCT
>RFIF01000038.1 GCA_003695655.1 Cyanobacteria bacterium J069 | reverse complement strand
TTGGATAGACCAGGTTACCTCAAGCAGGTTTCCTTAGAGGTAACCACACAGCGAGAATCCCTTTCTCCAGTCTAATTCGCCGCTGGGGGGTTCGGTTGGTACGGTTTTAAGGGTGGTGAATTCAAGCTGGGTCGGCGGCGATCGCCCCGCTCAATCTTCCCCTAACCTTACCCCCGTGCCCCCGCAACGGGTCGTTTACAGCGCAGCACATCCTGGCGGCTGCGGGTTAAACGCTGTCTGTGTCTCGGTTTCTGGGGCGATCGCCACCAGTCTAACCTCGCCTGTGGCAGTCTGCTGCCAGCCCTGCGCTTCTTGGGGTGGCGCTGGAGTGTGGGCTATGCCAGGTCTGGCTGGGCGTAGTCGAGCGGCGGCTGAGGTTCGGCTTTCTGGGTAAATCGGCAGCAGAGACGGCAGCGCGAGCGGTGCTGCTGGGGCTGTGTCGTCTGCGGTGGAGGCGGGCAGATTGACGCGACGATTGGGTTGCTCTAGGTCTGCCCAGTCGGCAATCACAGACTGGCGATCGAGCGTATGGGTAGGGCTGAGCGGCAGTCCTCCCCGGCCGGTGAGGATGAAGGCACTGCGCTCGGTGGCGATCGCCGAACTGGCCGCACACCGCTGGGCAATCAGCCGCGACGCATCGACAGGCGCAGCGGGTAGCTCGGCCACGCCCTGCGTGGGATCGGTGCTGGGCGGCGTGGTGATGGTAATTGTGCCGCTGTTGCCCCGCTCGGAGCTGGCGGTGATGTCACTCTGGGGCGTGAGCCGGTCTTGGGGCAAGATGCCTGTAATCCCTTCGGTGAAGATATTGACCCGTCCCCCATTGCCCGTAAAGGCATTGGCGGTGATGTCATTGTTTTCTTCTAGCACCGACAGGATAAAGGCAGCATTCAGCGTGATGTTGCCGCCGTCGCCGCCCTGTCCGGCAATGCCCGCTGTGGTGCTGATGCGACTGTTGCGTCGCAGCAAAAGATAGTCCTGCGCTGTCAAGTTCAGGTCGCCGCCCACGCTGGAGTTGGTATTGGCGACAATGTTTCCCTGGTTGATCAGCGTTGCCGAGCGAGTGGCGATCGCCGTCAGGTTGCCTGCCCCCAGTGCGTCCGGATTAGCATTGAAGCTGCCCGTGGCAATGTAGGCTCCGTCTCGCACCACCAGTTCCCCCGTGCTAATGAACAGATCGCCGCCGCGGCCGGTCGCCTCAGGTGCAAAGATATAGGGCGTGTCCGGTGTCCCCCCGGACTGGCTGAAGATACCCGCAGGCGCTGCCAACCCCGATGGACTGGTGGGTGACAAACCCCACACTTCGACCCGCTCACTTGCCCGAATACTCAAGTTGCCTGCGTTGGCAGTGCTCAGGGTAGAGGTTTGAATCGTGGCTCCGTTTTGGACGCGCAGCCGCCGGGTCTGAATGTCGATCTGGTTGGGAATGGCATTAGTCGGCTGAAACGACTGCGATCCGGCAATCAGCGCAGACACCGAACTGGGAAAGGGCAATCCGAAACGATCAACAACCTGCCCATCGAGGGCCACGCCCGCCAGATTGATTTCATCCGCCAGAATTTGCAAACTCCCTGGTCTGCCATCGCCATTGGTGTCGATGCTGATCTGTCCGCCGTTCAGCAGATTGAGCTGCCGCGTCGCCAGCACGACGCGCCCGCCATCGCCCGTCGCGTCTTTGTTGACCCGCACCAAGAAGCTGCTGCTGGCGGAGCCTCCTTCAATGGGCACGGCTCCCAGCAAGTCTATGCGGTCACTGGCTCGAATGTCCAAAACACCTGCTGCGCCGCTGCTGTCGGTGTTGGCAAAAATCTGAGAGCCGTTGAGCAGAGTCAGAATATTGGTGCGGATTACGACTTGTCCGCCATTGGCAGCCCCCAGCGTGGCGGCGCTGATGAGCGATCCTTCATCCAGATGGATCTGACTGGCCCGCAGGCTGACTGTACCGCCGCGATCGCCTTCCGCAGTTTCTAAGGTATCAGCACTGATGTAAGAGTTCTCGTCTAGCCGAATCGCACTGGCCCGCAGGCTGATGCTGCCGCCGCGATCGCCACTGGCATCCCTGATAGTGTCAGCACTGATGTTGGATTGCTCAGCCAGCCGCATCTCGCTAGCCCGCAGCCGCACCACGCCCGCGCGATCGCCATTGGCGCTGATATCCGCCAAGCCAGTCAGGTTAATTTGCCCAAATGCCTGCACGTTGGAATACTCCACCAACCAGCCCCGCGCCACCGGAACCAGCCCGACCGTGCCCGCTTGCGCCACGCTGCCCAACTCAATGCGGCCGCCTTGCGTGGTAAGTTCGCCCCCCGGAAAGTCCAGGTTGCCGCCAATCAGGGCGATCGCCCGATCAGCCGACACACTCAGCCCAGAACCCTCATACTGACCAAAATAACCCGCGTTGAACAGCGCCTGCGAAAAATTAGCCGCCTGGCTAAAGGAGGCATTCACAATTGGTGCAGGCGATGGGCCGAATTGCAGACCGGTGGGGATGCTGACCGTCAGCAGCGGCGACGCTTGAGGGGTGCGGGCGCTGAACTGGCTGCCATCGGCAAAGTTGATCCGTTCGGCGGTGCTGAAGATGGCGGAGCCGCCCACATCCAGTCGAGCATTTTCGCCAAACAGAATGCCATTGGGATTGATCAGAAAAAAATCGGCGGGGCTGATCTGCCCGTTGCTCTGCAAAATGCGGAGGATGCTATTAATTTCCGACGGAGAACTGCCCGTAACGCGGGTGATCAGCCGCTCAATGTTGTCCACATTGCGAAACGTCACAGGGCGATCGCCCGGCGAAAACCGCTCAAAACTGTGGAACAGATTGCCGCCCCGCTGCGTGCCGCCCGTGATCTCAAATGCATTGCCCTGGCGCTGCACCTGGGTCGGCGTCGGCAGCGTGTTGTCGCTCCGCACCTGGGCACTAGCGGGCAGAGCAGCCAGAAGCCACAGCCCGATGCTGATCCGGAGGAGCGCAGACGATTTCAGGAAATGTCGCATAGAAACAAAATCTGTGAGGGCGGATGTTCAACGTCCCATTCAAGAGCATCCTCGCATCCAAAATACTCGCACATAAAACAGAGAGCCGGGGTTTCCCCAGCTCTCTGTTACTTTAATGCAGCTACTTTAATGCAGCGTTCTAAGTTTTAGCACTAGAGAGCATGGTTCTAGTGGAGTTGCAAATACTTGGTATTTTCACTCATGTGGATCGTGTCTACAAAGCGAGTGCTCTTGGACTGGGTGGAAATGACCAGGCTCTGGGTGCGTGCGCCGCCCTTAAAGAAGCGGACACCTTCCATCAGCGTGCCAGAGGTGATGCCGCAGGCAGCAAACAGGACGGTGTTGCCCGACGCCAGTTCTTCGCATTCATAAATGCGATCGGGGTCGGTGATGTTCATTTCCTTGAGGCGAGCAATGTTCTCTTCTTTCGTCTTGTTGGCCCATTCGGTGGTTTTCACCACAGCAGGATCGGCCACCAGTTGCCCCTGGAAGTGGCCACCAAGGGCGCGCATCGCCGCCGCCGAAATCACGCCTTCGGGCGCAGCGCCGATGCCCATCAGCGCGTGAATATTGGTGCCTGCGAAGGCGCAGGAAATCGCTGCCGACACGTCACCATCCGTAATCAGGCGAACGCGGGCCCCGGCTTCGCGAATTTCTTTAATTAAATCGTCGTGCCGCTCGCGCTTCATCACGACGATCACGAGTTCATCGATCGCGCGATCGAGGCATTCTGCCAAAATCTTCAGGTTTTCGGTCGCCGACTTGCGGATATCGACCTTACCCTTGGCGACTGGGGGAGCCGCCAGTTTGTTCATATAAAAGTCGGGCGCGTTGAACAGGCCGCCTTTTTCGGAAATCGCCAGCACCGCCATCGAACCGGGCTGACCGTAGGCGCAGAGGTTGGTGCCTTCGCAGGGGTCAACGGCGATGTCAATTTCCAGCAGTTCGTCGGGGTTACAGAAGGCGGCTGCGTTTTCCTGAGTGCAGATGCCTACTTCCTCACCGATGTAGAGCATGGGCGCTTCGTCGCGCTCGCCTTCCCCAATCACAATCCGTCCGCGCATGTGGATTTTGTTCATCCGCTCGCGCATCGCTTCCACGGCAACCCGGTCGGCTTCGTTCTTGTCGCCTTTTCCCATCAGCCGAGCCGAGGCGATCGCCGCTTGCTCTACCACTTCGATAATTTCCAAACCGAGTGTACTTTCCACCGGATACCCTCCAAACTGCTTGATTTGCCGTCGTTTGACCGACATGTACCTCTTGTCAAAAGTTTATCAGACAAGGGGATCAGGGGTTGGGGGTTAGGGGTTAGGGAATTTCTGCAAACTCTATTACTCCAACCCTCCAATCCTCCAACCCTCCAACCTTCGATCACCCCTTCCCCAAACTCCGGAGTGCGCGTTTGCGGATGCGCTGGGTGGCGGGGGTGGGGCTTTCGGCTAACCAGCGATCGCACACTTGCTGCACCCAGTCGGGGCGAGTTTTGCTGGCGTCGTTTAGCCAGTTGGCGACGGAGTCTTGCACGTAAACGGCAGGGTCGGCGCGGAGCGGCTCTAGCAGGGGCAGACCCAGTTCGGGGGCGGTCTTGAGCAGAGCAATGTGGCTACACCAGACGCCGCGCGGGCGGGTGCTTTCGCTGGCAAAGCGGCGCAGGTTTGCGGACGCTGCTGCCGTCCAGGGCGTGAGGTGGGCGATCGCCGCCTCAATCTCGGCGGCCAGGCGGGGCCGCAGCGCCAGCCACGCCCATTCGCGCACGCCAAAATGAGGATCATCCGCCAGCGGTGTCATGGCTTCCAGCCGCGCCGCGAGGGGCAAATCCGGCTGCTGGGCAATCATAAACGCCGCCCAACCCCGCACCGTATCGGCAGGATGCTGGGCAATTTTTGGAATGGCGCTGGGGCCGAGATGTTCCAGCAAGATCTGGGCGGCGATCGCCATCCGTTTGGTTACACTCCTTTCCGAGGCCAGTGGCTCCACGGCCGAGCCAGGCAAATTCGGGCAAACGCGCCGCAGCAAGTGGGCAAAGTCAATCGCTAAGCTTTCCACCAGGGTGACGGTTTCCAGAGTGCCATCCTTGAGCTGCGCCAGGATATCAGGCGGAATGTTGTCCCGACGAGACGCGCCTTTGCGGGCTGGTTTTGGCAAGTTCATGACGGCGAGTTCAGGATGGCGAGTGGATTACGACCCGTTCACTACGACCCGTTCATTACGGCACCAGGCGGGCAAAGCGATTCTTGCCGACTTGCAGCACTTTGCCGATCAGCGCATTGGGCGCGTCGAAGCTGGCGTCGGGGTTGTCGAGGCGATCGCCATCCAGTCGCACTGCGCCGCCGTGAATTTGCCGCCGGCCGTCGCTGCTGCTCTTGCACAGGCCGCTGGCCCCCAAAATGTAGGACAGCTTGGCGGGAAACTGGATGCCCCCCAGCGAAAATTCGGGGACGGCGGCGGCCTTGGTGGCGTCGCCCTGCACCAGGTTCAGCGCCGCTTTTTGGGCTTCCAGGGCGGCGGCGGGGCCGTGGTACTGGCTGACAATTTCGAGGGCGAGGAGTTTTTGGCGATCGCGCGGATTTTCCGGCAGGTTGTCCAGCGGCAGGCTAGTCAGCAGCTCAAAGTATTGCAGGATGGCGCTGTCGGG
>RFIF01000366.1 GCA_003695655.1 Cyanobacteria bacterium J069 | reverse complement strand
GTTGGGGGGTGAGGGGTTGGGGTTAGAAACTGAGAATTCGAGATTAGAGCCAGAATCCGGTAAAGAAGAGTCCGGCGGCAATCAGACAGAGGCGATAGCCCAACAGCAGCGACAGGCGCGGCACCAAAATCGACAGGGCGATCGCCACCAGGGCAGGCATCAGCAGAGCGATCGCCACGGGAATCCAGAGGTGCGGCGCTGCCATCAGCAGCAGATGAGTGCCCACGCGAAACACTGCGCCGCCACCAATCCACACCCCCGCCTCAGCACAAAACGATGCCGGATCGCCCGGAGGCTTGAGCCAAGTCGCCAAGTTCAGACACCACTGCGGGTAGGCTCCTCTGGCTGGACGCGATCGCCGCATGGGCAAAGGATTGGCAGCAGGCAAGGCATGATCAGAGATGGGGCGGGATGGAGGGGGCGCAAAATGAGTTTGCATGGGGAACCATTGCTAAATAGAAGGGAGGATGCTAAGCAAGCAGCATTCGTTTTTGGGGAAACCAGATTCGAGAAACCAACTTCGAGGACTAGGAAGAGACAATCAGAAAGACAAACCTCCCGAAAGGCATATGCGGCGATCGCCCACAGGAAGTTGCGTTTCTACAGTTTAGTACATGTGTACTTAAATCGCAAATGGCTTCGATCACTGCTTTTTCCAATCGGGCGATCGGCGGGCCGCACCGCTTGCATCGACGGTATGAATAGAGATGGAGATGCAGGTATGATTCCTTCTGTGCGCAACCCTGTCCTGTGCCTTGCCGATGTGTGCTTTGCCGATGCCTCCTTCCTCCACCCCTGCCAAGCCAAACCGCACCTGGGACTGGCTCCCTCGCCTAACGCCCTACCTCTTTATGGCACCAGCCCTGCTGGTGCTGGCGTTGACTATTTTTTACCCAGCACTCAACGCCTTCTATCTCAGCTTCACCCAGTTTGAATTTGACATCACCCAGCCGCCGGACTGGGTCGGCATCGACAATTTTCGCCAGCTTGCCACCGACCCCGTCTTCTGGAAGACGCTGCGCAATACCCTCTTCTACTTAATTGGGGTCGTGCCAGTCTTGGTGACGGTGCCGCTGGGGCTAGCGATTTTGGTGAATCGGGCGCTGCCGGCCATCGGCTGGTTTCGGGCCGCTTTCTACACGCCCGTGGTGATTTCGATGGTGGTCGCGGGGATCGCCTGGCGCTGGCTCTACGCCGAAACCGGACTGCTCAACCAACTGCTGCGCTGGCTGCGGCTATCGGAGTCGGGAATTCCCTGGCTCACCAGCCCCCAACTGGCGCTGTTTAGCGTCATGGCAGTCACAATCTGGAAAGGGCTGGGCTACTACATGGTGATCTATCTGGCAGGGCTGCAATCGATCCCGGCGGATTTGTACGAAGCAGCGGCGATCGACGGCTCCATCGGCTGGAAAAAGCATTGGGACATTACCGTGCCGCTGATGCGCCCTTACCTCTTGCTGGTGGCGGTGATTTCAGCAATTTCGGCAACCAAAGTGTTTGAGGAAGTATTTGTAATGACGCAGGGCGGCCCACGCAATAGCTCCAAAACAATTGTTTACTACGTTTACGAACTCGCCTTCCAGGATTTGCAACTGAGCTACGCTTGCACCGTCGGGCTGGTGCTGTTTCTGTTAATTCTGGGGCTGTCGGTCTTGCGCCTGCTGCTCAACCCAGAATCGCCAGGTTTGCTGGGTTAGTTTGCTGGGTTAGTTTGCTGGGTTAGGCAGTGTGACGCCAGAGCGTCTAAATTTATGGCAAAGGCGGGGGATGGTGTCTGGCTCAGAACAGCCTTATAAAACAGCCTCATAAAACAGCCTCATAAAACTTCAGATCAGCTTAGCGAGGGCTTAGCCTTATAATGACTTGGCGTCTATGGTTCTAACTGGACAGGCGCTTACTGGCTTGATTCAGTCTGTTTCCTGATTTCCTGCCAGCGTCGTCACTTCGGATTGTCAGTTATTAAAATCTGACTACACAAACTTGTGATAGCAGTTTATCCTGGTAGTTTCGATCCCATTACTCTGGGTCATCTCGATATTATCGAGCGCGGCAGCCGGCTGTTTGATCGGCTTGTGGTGGTCGTCATGCGCAATCCATCCAAGACGCCGCTGTTTACCGTTCAGCATCGCATGGCGCAAATTCGGCAGGCAACTCAGCACTTGCCGAATGTTGAAGTGGATACCTTTGATGGATTGACGGTTACCTATGCCAGAATGCAGGGAGCACAGGTGCTGTTGCGGGGGCTGCGCGTTCTTTCCGATTTTGAGAAAGAGCTGCAAATGGCCCACACCAACAAAACCTTGGCTGACGATATTGAAACTTTCTTCTTAGCGACTTCGAACGAGTATAGTTTTCTGAGCAGCAGCCTAGTTAAAGAAATCGCCAAATTTGGCGGCCCCGTTGATCATCTCGTCCCTCCAGCCGTCGCGTTAGATATCTGCCAATGCTACGCCAAGACTCCCCCAACCGAATCGCCCCAGACCGAAATGGAACCAGCGCCAACGCCAACCTCCACGGAGAAGCGAGCCGAGTCGGTGGAGTAGATATCCAGCGCGAACTGGCCAAGCTGGAAGAGATGATTTTAGAAGGCTCGCGGCTGCCGATTTTGAATCGGACGTTGATCAATGAAGATCAGGTGCTCGATCAGCTAGAGATGGTGCAGATGAACCTGCATCCGGCGTTTGAGGAAGCCAAGAAGCTGCTTCAGCATAAGGAAGAGATTTTGCTGGAGGCAGAGCAGTATGCCCAGGAGATCATCGAAACAGCAGAGCGGCGGGCAGCGCAGATTTTGGATGAGATGGGGCTGGTGCGGCAGGCAGAGCTAGAGATGAAGCAGATTCGTCAGCGAGTGCAGCAGGAGTGCGAGGTGGCGCACGAGCAGGCGATGGTCGAGATTGAGCGGATGCGGCGGCAGACTCAGCAAGAAATTGAGGAGATGCGGCGGCGGGCGATCGCCGAGTGTGAGGAAATTCAGGAAGGCGCAGATACCTACGCCGATCGCATTTTGCAGGATTTGGAACAGCAGTTTTCGGACATGCTGCGGGTGGTGCGCAATGGGCGCGGGCAGCTTCAGCCGGAAGCCCCGGTTCGCAATGCGGCTCGCGGGGGCGATCGCCTCAAAAAATGAACCCAGCCTTACTGATCCAGCCTTACTGATCTAGAACCCAGTCTTACCTGAATCTATTAGCCACCGTCAGCATTACCGCAACTGCTCGGGGCTAGGCTGAGTGCTGAGACTGCCAAGCGACGACTGCTGAGGCTCCGTCAGCTTTTGGTGGGTGGTGGACAGCAGCGTGTCGAGGTAGGCGCGGAGCCGCTGCCACTGCGGCAGATTGGGACGATAGGTGGCGGCATCCTGCTTGAAAAACAGCGGTGCCGCAAGCAGTTGTGCATAGTCGGGCTGGCTGCAAGACGCGGGCGATAGCAGCGCCGAGTCTGCGGTGGGGACGAGGCCGGGCGGCAGGTGTCCTTCGAGCAGCGCAAAGATATGCTGACGGCACGATTGGGTGTCGATGCCTCGCCGCTCCAGCACCTGCATCACGCTGTCCAAGGTGACGGGATGCTCTGGGAAGGTTCGCAGCAGCTCCATCAGTAGAAAATAATCGCTGGTTTGATGGCGTGGCTGGTTGAGCAGGTGCGGATGGAGCGGCAGCGCTGCCAAGCCGTAGGCTACGCGGCTACAGGCTGTCGCCGCGTGGGTTGCAGAAAGATAGGTGTCTTGAATAATCGTGGCGTTGGGCAGCTTTTGGTGCAGCCAGCGGGCGATCGCCACCAGCGAGGCACTGCCACCCGCGCACACTACCTGGCGGATTTCTAACCGCGACAGACCCGTTTGTCGCAGCAGCGCATTTAGTTCGCGGTTGAGCCGCTCGATGTAGGGCAGCAGCACGCGGCTACTCAGGTCTTGTCGCGTCAGGCTGAGCGTTTGGTTGCCCAGGGTCAGGCTGACCTGATCCTGCTGCTGAAGCACAATTTTAAGCTGCTCAGCCGTATGGAGTAGCCACAGCCCCAGGTCGGAACTGCGCAGCCGTTGCAGCAGGCGATGGCGATTGGGCGGGTCGGGTTCGCCCGCCGCTGGCAGCGTCAGGCTGTCCCATCCGACGGCAAGCCAGGGGTCGGCGGATTCCTCTGGGGAAATGGTCAGATCGGCCCAGGTGTCGCCTGGATGCGCCGCTGCGGACGCAGGCACTGGATGCGCCGCTGCGGACGCAGACAATAGAGGGCGATCGTCTCCAGTTTGTCCAGACTGTTCCCCCGATCCCTGTGGGCCATGGGTCTGACGCACCCAGGCAGGATAAACCAACTGAATCAGAATGTCTTGATCTATCGCAGTGCCAGCATAGGGCAGCGTGCGTGAGGTCACGTCGCAATGGCTGAGGTGCTGCAACTGGCTGGGGATGCTGACCAGTGCCAGTTCGCTCAGCGTTGCACCGGCATTCAAGACGAGGGTGCCGCCCTGCCACCGATTGCTGTAGAGGTCGGCGGGCTGGGCGGGGGTAGGCAATAGCCGCAAAGGACGGTCGTCGGCTGGGGACAAGCCCGAGAGCAGCGTGGCGATCGCCTCTTCCAGGAGGAAAATCTGGTCGGGTCGGCCGACCAGCCGGGCCGACAAAATCGCTTCCCGCAGGTTAAAGCTGTAGGTATCTGACCAGTTGCTGGGATAGCTGACGATCACACCTGCCAACTGCCGCAGCACCGCCTGAAACTGGGATTCCTCCAAATCTACGGCACCGCAGGTGAGCAGCGGCGTAGTATTCGCAGCATTGTCCGTTGCATAATCTGCTGGGGGCAGCACCAGGCTCACCAGCAGCGTCCGCAATGCCTGCTGAAATAGGCTCAGCGGCAGGGTCTGGCGATCGCTCCACTGGGCCACTGGTTCCCATTGCAGCGTGGCAGTGGAGTAATGAGGAACGCCAGCGCGTAGATAAGGCTTGAGGTGTTGCAACACCAGTCGATGGGGCTGCTGGGGGCGAGTCTGTGCCGCTGGGGAAGACAAAGGCGCGATCGCAATGGGTGCAGCACCGTTTGCCGTTTCGCTATCGGCGTTGAGCTGTACGCTGGTCGGCAGCCGAAAGGTTTTGCGGGCGGGCTGTTGGCCTCGGTCGGCAGCGGCAGGCAGTTCCAACCAGTAGATGGGATGCACAACGGCGGCGGGATAGCTCAACAGAACTGCCGAAATGCCCGTTGTGCCCAGATCCAGCCCGAGATACCACTGCGGGCGATCGCCATTTGCGACTCTCCTGGCCGCGCTGGGTGCCCCCGTTGCAGGCGCTGAACCTGACAGTGCCTGGGTTAGCCGCGACAGCATGGATGGGTCAATGCCCAGCGTCTGAATCAGCTCGTTGAGCGCCAGGTCAGGCTCATAGTCGAAACTTTCAACGAAGTCTTCTGATTGAGACTCGGCTTCCAGCAGCGGCTCGAATTCTAGCACGGGTTCGCCTTCCAGCGGCAGTTTGGGCCCGGCGGCGGTGCTAGTCGGGGCGGCGGGTGTGGGGCTGGAGCCGACCGAAGCCTCTGGGTTCTCGATCGAGGGGTTTAGGGAATTTTTTTTTTGCCTCATTAGAGGGAGCAGGCGCGTCGGCTGGCGCGTTTTGGGCCGTTGGGGCATTGGCAGCTTCAGGCGTCGTCTCTGCGTCGCCAAATAGGCTGGACAAATCTGCTGCCGTCATTTCTGAGCTAGACGCAGCGCCGGGCGCAGCACCAGACGAATCGGGCGGCGGCACGGGTGTTATCTCGCCCACCGAGGGCACATCCTCAAACAAGCTCTCCAGCCCGCTTAACGTAAATGCCGTATTACCCGGCGGCGGCGCAGGCACAGACAGCGACAGATTTTCCAGATTCTCAGCGGTGGAGCCAGCCCCAGGTTGATGGCGGGGTAGGGCTGGGGGCAGATCCGCAAATAGATCGCTGAGATTGGTTGCATCCAGGCGTGGCGGCGATGCCAAATCCTGTGGATTCGGGTCAAGCGCTGGGTCGCGCACTGGCGCGGGGGCAGGAGGAACCTCTACTGAAAAGTCAGCGAGAAAGTCGCTCAGACTGTCAGGGTCAGCAGCAGGGGCGATCGCCGGGGAGTCTGGGAATAATTCTGCATTGGCAAACAGGTCATTCGATGGCAAATCATCCGATCCGGCGGCGATCGCCGGGGGCGCAGGTTCGGCGACCGTCGGTTCAGTGCTCATGACTGCCTGAAAATCGCTGAGGCTGAGGTCTTCTCGGTCAGGCGGCAGCAGATCGGATTCATCCAGTGCGTTGACCCACTCCGCCAGCGACTCGGGGGTGG
>RFIF01000365.1 GCA_003695655.1 Cyanobacteria bacterium J069 | reverse complement strand
GAAAAGATCAGCCCATCGAGGGTGTCGAGGAGGGCGCTGGGGTCTGCCTGCACAGGGGGCAGCAGCACGGGAAAGCCGCCCGCAAGCTGCACGGCATCGACGTAGGTGGCGGGCAGGGTGAACTCACCTGCTTCGCTGCGGCTGTAAGTGGTAATTCCGATTAGGGGCGATCGCATTCGGTCGATAGAGGCGTCGGTAGAAGCACGGGGCGGGGCCAGGAAACCTAGCGGCAGCAAGAGTGCGCCGATGCAACGGCGCTGGAAGAGGCGATAGGTTACGCGCAGGAGGATTCGGAAATCATAACAAGTGGCAGTTGCACTATGAAGGTGGTGCCAGACTGTGGGCTAGAGCGACAGGTGAGGGTGCCGCCGTGGCGCTGCTCGACAATTTGGCGACAGATGGCTAGCCCCAGCCCAGTGCCTTTGCCCCTGGGTTTGGTGGTAAAAAAAGGCTCAAATAAACGGGACTGGCGTTCGGGCGAAATGCCGGGGCCGTTATCAGAAATCTCGATTTGCACGTTGGTTTCATCAATTAACTTTGTCCGAATCCAAATTGTCGGACAAAAGTCCTCGGTTTGGTGATTTTGTTTAGACTTCGTGATGTCTTCCAGGGCGTCAATTGCATTCACCAACAGATTCATAAAGACTTGATTCAGCAGTCCCGGATAGCAATTGATGTCGGGAATGGGCTGGTAGTTTTTAACAATCTGGATGGCGGGGCGATCGCGCTTGGACTTGAGTCGATGACTGAGGATAATCAGCGTATTTTCCAACTCCTGAATGAGATTAGCAGTGCGTCGATTGGCATCATCCAGCCGAGAAAAATTCCGCAGCAGTTGAGTAATTTCTAAGGCGCGATCGGCTCCCATTTTCATCGAGCGAATCAGCTTCGGCAGATCTTCCGCAATAAACGCCAAATCGGCACTGGCGATCGCCTGCTGAATGCCTTCGGGCGGCTCTGGATAATGTGCTTGATAAAGCTGCAAAATCCGCAGCAAATCTTCAGTCTCACTGCTAACGTGGCTCAAGTTGCCCACCACAAAATTGAGGGGGTTATTGACCTCATGGGCGACGCCTGCCACCATTTGCCCCAGGGTCGCCATCTTGTCGGCATGGATCAGGCTGTGGGTGGCGGCGGTAATTTCTGAGCGGGGCTTAACGATAAACACTTTCCAGTAGACTTCTGGAACGTGAAACAGCGAGGCGATCGCCATTTCTTGCAGCAGCTCATCTTGCTCTAGCTCAAACTTTTGCCGGAGGTAGTCGGTGCGATCGCCCCTGCCCCAGGGATCGGCTAGAATCGCCACCAAACGCTGCTCATCTTCGAGGCTAATTTCTTCGGTTTCGGCGCTCAGGTTGGGCACAGTTTCGACTGACGAAGCAGGCAAATTTTGTAATCGCCGAAACGTCTGTTCTTCTGCTAATTGCACTGCTTTTAATAAAGGCGAGAAGAGCGGTTTTTTTTCCACCAATTCTTGCAGCGTCATGAAGGACTCAGTCAATTTGCCGCTGGCGTGGGTCTGCGTTTTTTTCACCCACTCCGGCTTCGGAAAGGCAATGAATTGATTGCCATAATCCAGCACGACAATATAGCCGCCAGTCTTCTTTTGCCACAGGTTGACCGTGTTTTGCAGCCCCTCCAGCTTCAAATCCACCGTCACCACCCCCAAAAAACTGCCCTGGCGATAGGCTGGGGCCGTGCAGGTGATCATCAGTTCGCAGGAGTGCGGGTCCATGTAGGCCTTGCTCCAGAGGCACTGGCCGGGGCTGGCGCACTTGCCCACGACATACCAGGCTTCCTGGTGATAGCCCGCCTCGGACTGGTTGTAGTCGTCAAAAAACTGGAGATGCCCTGCCGCATTGCGTCCCCAAAAAAAGCCCTGACGTTCGCGATTGGGATCAAAGGCAAACGGCTCAAACCAGACGCCACCCCCGGCGATCGCCCTGTCGTTTTGAAAATTCAGCAGCGGCGGCATCACCTGCCGCACCAGGTGTCTATCAACGGGCAGCGTCTCGGCCAGGGCCGCCATGGTTCGCGCCAGTGCCTCTATCTCGCGGATACGGGCGTACAGATTCAGCACAAACGCATTGCCGATCTGGTCGGTGATTTGCGAAGACTCGTTGAGAAAGGTGCTGGCTGTGGTTAGCTCTGAAGATTGTAGGAGAGCCATGCCAAGTAATCGTCGATTTTCAAGTTATGTTGCCCCAGTCCTGCGGCGATCGCACCCTGTTGCCCATCATAGGGTTGCTAATGTTGAGCTGCCGTGTCGAATGCGACCGCTCAAAATCTTTATCCCCTTGGCTTAAACATGGTTCTAACAGGCCCAGCATGGCAAATTCACGATTAGTTGTCCAAGTGAAAATCGGCGCAGAATGTAAGGGTTTCATGAACAAAAGCGACTCGTCTTGCGGTTTGAAGAAGAAATTTCAAACCCGACTCCTGAAACCTGATCCCTAAAACCTGCTCCCTACCCCCCGCTACGCCCGCTCGAAATAGCGCGATCGCTCCCAGCTCGTCACCACTTCGTCAAACTTGCGCTGCTCGGTTTTGAAGAAGTGCAAGTAGTGGTCAATCGTTGCTTCGCCAAAAGCTTCCCGCGCCCACTGGCTTTTCTCCAGTTCGTGAATCGCCTCGTTCAGGCTGTGGGGCACCTGCGGCAAGTCCCGTGCCTCGTACACATCGCCCTCAAACATCGGCGGCGGCTCGATCTGGTTTTTGATACCGTCCAGTCCGGCGGCGAGGGTGGCGGCAAAGGCGAGGTACGGGTTGGCGTCGGCTCCGGGGGCGCGACACTCTAGCCGCAGCGCCGACCCATGCCCCAAAATGCGGAAACCTGCCGTGCGGTTGTCGTAGGACCAGGCAATGCCCGTCGGCGCAAAGGAGCCAGCCACATAGCGCTTGTAGGACGTGGGATAGGGCGCATAGAACGGGAAGATTTCGCAGATGTGCGCCATCCAGCCACCCAGAAACCAGCGGAACAGCGGCGAACTATGCACCGGGCCGAAGGCTTCCTCGCCGGGAAATAGCGCGGTTTTCCCGTCGGTGTCCCACAGGCTGGCGTGCAGGTGCATACTCGACCCGGCATAGCGTTCGTCCCATTTGGACATAAAGGTGACGGCGACGTTGTTTTGCCAGGCGATTTCCTTGGCGGCGTGTTTGTAGAGAATGTGGCGATCGCACATTTCTAGAAAGTCCGTATACCGCAGGTTAATTTCCTGCTGCCCCGGCCCCCATTCGCCCTTGGAGAATTCCACCGGAATGCCCGACCGATCCAGGTGCTTGCGAATCGCGCCGATCAGAAATTCCTCCTTCGTGCCCTGGAAGATGTGGTAGTCCTCGATGTAGCTACCGATGGGTTGGAGGTCGTGATAATTTTTCTGCCGTGCCGTTTCGTACGAATCCGCAAATACGTAAAGCTCCAGTTCCGACGCGCCCTTGGCAATGTAACCCAGCGACTTGGCCCGCTCCACCTGCGTTTTCAGCAGGCTGCGCGGCGCAATGTCTACCAGCACGTCTTCTTCTTCGTTATAGACATCGCACAGGACGATCGCCGTTTTTTCCAGCCACGACGCAATCCGCAGCGTGCTGAGGTCGGGAATCATGCGAAAGTCGCCATAGCCGCTGGCCCAACTGGTGAATTTGTAGCCCGGCACCGGGTCCATCTCCATGTCGCAGGCCAGCAAATAGTCGCAGGCGTGAACGCCTTCCTTCAACACGTCGTTCACAAAAAAGTCGCCCGTGATCCGCTTGCCGATCAGCCGCCCGTAGATATCGGGGAACACGGTGAGGATGGTTTCGATCTGCTCATCCTGAACGAGTTGGGTGAGCGCTTCGACGGTCAACATGCCATGGGGAGGAGAGTGCATAGGAGTTAGGGATCAGGGGTTGGGGATCAGGGGTT
>RFIF01000364.1 GCA_003695655.1 Cyanobacteria bacterium J069 | reverse complement strand
CTAGGTCAATGACTTCATCAAACTGAAGCAGCAGATCTTGCAGGCGATCGCTCTCACGCACAATGCCCTCGGCCACGGTATGATTCTCATCTTCTGGCTCAACTCGGCGCAGCAGCAGCTTGCCAAACGTGCGCACGGCCGTTAGCGGGTTGCGAAACTGGTGCAGCAGATCGTCCATCTGGTCGCGCTGCCGGCTTTGCAACACCTGGCGCTGATGCAGCTCAAACTCCGTCCACTGGGTGCGCTGATCGAGCAAGCGGGCGATCGCCAGCGTCTGGGCCACATGCTCCACCTGGCTCCGCTCTTGCTCTCCCCACAGGCAGTCAGAGCGAGCAGTGACCAGCAGCCCCATCATCATGCCTTCATACACCAGCGGCAGCACAATTTTTTGGGAATATAGCCCTGGCTCTGGCCGTTGCTCTGCCGCAGTCTTCCCTGGCTCGGCGCTGGCGGCGGGATCTTCAAGAAAATCTGGATATAGGACGGGCGATCGCTCGGCATTTCCCAACAGTCGCTGGGGCGGCAGCGGGCCATGGGGCTGGCTCCCAGAAAGCAGCCGCAGAATTTGCTCCTGGCTCCAGTCCACAGCGGCTTCGGGATAGGCCGCAACGGGCACCAAATCAGCATCGCCCCCGGCGGTAGGATCATCCGTCAGATACACCACGCTCAGCGCCGCCCCAAGCCCCTGCGTCAGCATGGCAATTTGCGCCTGACACAGTGAAACAAACTCAGGACTGGCTGGCATCAGCATGTTGCAAGCTGTTAAACAGTTCCGATAGGGATTGCCCACACCCGATCCCCGTTAGCAACCCATTATAGAAGTGATAGACCGATTAAAAACACCTGCCCTATGGCCTTTAGGGACTCCTCAGGCTGCTTGCTCTGGGCAGTTTCAAAGCCGGGTTTCAGTCCATTCCAGCGCCCTTAACAAAAGCGCCCTTAACAAAAGCGCCCTTAACAAAAGCGCCCTTAACAAGCGCCTTAACAGACGAGGGGCATTCTCCAGCGCCCATTACGCCGCTGCCGCTTTTTTATATAGCCTTTATATAGGCGATCGCCAAAAACATCCTGGCTAAAAGCATCCTGGACAAAAGCATCCTAGACAAAAGCATCCTACCTGCTGGCGATTCCATCCTGAAATCAGCGTAATTTCAGCGCAATTTCACTACGATCCCCGCAGGTTAGCAGTATAAACCTCTGCACTTTCTCAACCAGCTTAGGTTTAGGATTACAGGCAAAGTATAACGAAATATTAAGCTCTTGAGCGGAAAAATTAAGCAATGCCTCGAAACCTCGCGGGTTGGCGGGTCGAATGTCTAAGTTTTTGTATCGCTAGGTTAAAAGAAGTTGAATTTTTAAGACCGGGACACTATACTGGCGACGGTTTAGTTTTTTGTAACTACAGTTACATCTATTCCTAGAGAGAGGAGGTCAGGAGGTTGGCAAGGAGACGTAAGCGCAAGAGTCGTCGCCGCCTGGAGGGGCGTAGGATTCTGGAATTGGTGCCTCAGTACAGCATTGAAAGTGGCGAAGATAAACCCGTCACCGCTGCCCGAAAGTTCATTCAAGCTGAAGGCATTGCGCCGCCAGCACTGCTACTAGTCAAGCGAAACGAGCATACCACCGATCGCTATTTCTGGGCAGAGAAGGGGCTTTTTGGGGCGCAATATGTCGAGGAAAATCATTTCCTATTCCCCAGTCTGCGAGTTTCGGATGAAGAGGCAGAGGAACTGACACTCGCTTCCAGCAGTCGCTAGCATCGACTGCGATCGGAATTCGAGTTTGCACATGCCAGCGTTTGAACTTTTCTGTTCAAACCTTTCCGTCAAACTTTCCCGGCTCGGTACTTTCCCAGTTCGACGTTTTTTCATTTTTCAAGAGAGCCAGCAAACCATGACTGAACCCATGGTTACGGGTTGCTAGCTCATCACTGAGTCACGTTTCAGGACTTTTGAGCCGCACTGCTTCCAGACATCATCAGGAAGCAAGGGTTTAAGACCCTTAGCTTGATATCGCCAACAGGCGGAGCTGCAAATAGCTCCGCTTTTTTTTGACCTTAGTTTTTGACCTTAGTTTTTGAATTTTTTGACCTTAGTTCTTGACCTTAGTTTTGAGGATTTTGCACCTTGGCAATCAGTTCTAAACTTGACTTAGGCTTTAGAACTCCAGCATCTTAGGACTCAAACTTCAGGACTCCAGATTTTAGGACTCAGACCTCACTTTAGGACTCAGATTAAGAGATTAGGACTCAGATCTTAGGATTCAAATTGATGGACTCAGCCAGATATTTTGCATCAAAAAGCAGAGAAGAAAAGCGTGTCGAAGAGAACTCTTAATTAAGTTGAGAATGAGTTGAGAATATGGATAACACCGTTTCTGGGACGCATGTGTAGTTTATGTAACTGATACGCATCTTTGGCGCTTTTATGGTGCAAAAGGTTGCAAAACTTTACGCTTCCGGATGCTTGTAAGTGAGCTGCCCTGCGATGTAAGTGGCGGCGATCGCCCGTTCGTCGCCCAAAATCATCGTGCCAAAGACCGCATCGGCCATGGCTTGAAAGTCGGAGGGGACGGCAACCGGGTTGCGGAGGGCCAGGACGGGCGTAGATTGCAGGTTCATCACGACAAAATCGGCTTCTTTGCCGACTTGAAAGTTGCCAATTTTGTCGTCTAGCAAGAGCGATCGCGCCCCGCCCAGGGTCATCATGTAAAACGTTTGGAAGGCCGAAAGGCGATCGCCCCGCAATTGAGTCACTTTGTAAGCTTCGCTGGCGGTGCGCAGCATCGAGAAGCTGGTGCCGCCGCCAACATCGGTGGCCAGACCCACACGCACGGGGGCTTCTTTGGACTTGGCTTTGCGGAGATTAAAGAGGCCGCTGCCCAGAAACAGGTTCGACGTGGGGCAAAAGGCGATCGTTGCCCCAGCGCGCGACAGGCGCTCAAATTCGGAGTCGCTGAGCTGCACCCCGTGGGCAAAAATCGAGCGATCGCGCACCAGCCCAAAGGACTCATACACATTCAAATAGTCGGTGCAGTCAGGAAATAGCTCCATCGTAAATTGCACCTCTGCCATATTTTCCGACAGATGCGTGTGCAAATACACATCGGGAAATTCTTCGAGCAGCTTGCCCGCTGCCCGCAGTTGTGCTGGGGTAGAAGTAATGGCAAAGCGCGGCGTGATGGCGTAGAGGAGGCGATCGCATCCATGCCAGCGCTCAATCAGCGCCCGGCTGTCGGTGTAGGCCGTTTCGGCAGTGTCCGTCAGATAATCGGGTGCGTGGCGATCCATCATCACCTTGCCTGCCACCATCCGCAGGTTGCGCTGTTGCGCTTCTTCAAAAAAGGCTTCGACAGACTGCGGAAACACCGCCGCCAGCACAACTGCGGTTGTCGTCCCATTTTTCAGCAGTTCATCCAGAAAAAACGCAGCAATCTGGCGGGCATAGTCCTTGTCTTGGAACTTGGCCTCGGTGGGGAAGGTGTACTTATTCAGCCACTCCAAAAGCTGCTCTCCATAGGCCCCAATCATCTCTGTCTGGGTGAAGTGGATGTGGGCGTCGATAAACCCTGGCACAATCAGGCGATCGCGGTGATGGGTAACGGGCACTTCGGGATACTCCGTCCGCATCGCGGCATAGTCCCCCAACGCCTTGATGCAGCCGTTTTCCAGCACAAGCAGCCCGTCGGGAATATAGCGGACGCTTTCGGACTCTGGCACATGATAGGGGTCTTCCAAAAAATCGAGAAACGCCCCGCGAATGGCGTGGAGTGCGGGTTTGGTAGAGGGGGTGGCGTCGGCAGTGAGCATAGGGATTAGGGATTAGGAGTCAGGGGTCAGGGGGCAGGGGTT
>RFIF01000363.1 GCA_003695655.1 Cyanobacteria bacterium J069 | reverse complement strand
GGAGTCGGCGTCGGCGTCGGCGTGGGCGTTGGAGTCGGGGTCGGCGTCGGCGTGGGGGTGGGATTAGGTGTGGGTGTCGGAGTCGGCGTGGGTTGGACTACCACATCTCCAGGTGGGAAGACACCCTCGTAGGTGAGGTAGACGTGACCCAGCGTGCGATCGCCAAAGGTGCGCTTCGTAAATCGCCAGCCCGGCTGTAGCGTTAGCTTGGCGAAGTCATTGGTTAACCCATTGGCCCGGCCAATCACTAGCTGGGGACGCGAGCGATCGTTGGGAACGCCGAGCATAACCAGGTCGCCGTTCTGGGGAAGAATCCGAATACTGTAGTCCAGCCCCAGGTCTTGACCGTTGACCCGAATCGAATAACCGTTGCGATCGGTCGCGCGGCTGCAAATTCCCGTAAAGTCGAATTGCAGCAGCAGCGGCGTCACAAGCGTAGGATTGGCACCAGTTTCACTCCAACAGGGGCGAGCATCTGACACCTGCTCTAAAATCAGCAGGCGGCGTGTCGTCACCCCAGAGGAAGATACGGCAATAAAGCGACCCTGTTCTACCTCCTGTTGACCAAAGGTGGTCGCGGCGGTAGGAGAAGCAATGGACAGAGCACCCAGCGCCAGTGCGCCAAGGGCTACGAGACGATGACTCAAACGTTTCATAGCTAAGACTTGAAATGAAGTAGGACTGCAAAAATGGGTGCTTTGGCAGTATTGGTTTGAGAACGGCGTGTTATCCAGAAACCTTCGTTCCTTAGATCCCAAACGCGCTCATTAACCAATCACTTTGGCACCTCAACGGCTCCAAACTTAAGGATTGACCGTTAGGGGCATCCAACAGCTTGCAGTCTGTCTGCACCCGATGTCTTTTAGTTTTCCCAGCGATCGCCTTCGATCAGAAGTGGTGCGGCTGAATGGAGCGGTTGCGTGCGGGGCGGGGGCGACACAGCTTACCATGCTGCCCACCGGGCACTCAAACGGCCTATTCAACAGGGCTAAAACTAGCAACATCAGTACCTGACAACACTACAAACAGTTCGCGATTGGTGCGCCCAAACTGGCAATTAACGCTGACTACAGACTCGCCGTCGGGTCTGCCGTCAGAAATGACGTTAGAGCGAATAATCCGCTGAAATGGCCCACTCTCAGCCACAATATCATTCCAGTAGGTTTGGACTGAGCGGGTGTTGACATCATTCACACCTTGAAAGCTTACGTTATAGTCTGCTACGGCTGACTCGAACTGCTGGTCTCCCAGACGAGTAATGAAGCTTTCAGCGATCGCCGTTAAGGAAACTTGAGAAATTTGACGGGTTTCCGGTACAGATTGAGCGTGCGCCTCGGGTCGGGCAGCGCCTACCAAAAGCACAGCCGGAATCAATACAAATAGAAACGCTGATTTCATGATGGATTCCATAGGGTAGATAAATAAGCACCGATTCCAAATTGCATGACTGTAGAGTCAGAAAATTTGTGCCCCGCACTGACCGCCACTTGGCAACAACGGGTAGCAGGGAATCGGATACTCATCGGGTACTCAATAGTGGTTCACCCTATCCTATTTCTATCCATTAAATAGGTCATACACTTGGGTACAAAAAGACCGTAACTGCGTCTGAATTTCGGCAACGGGCTGCTGATCTCCAATGACCCCCCAATCGCCGACCGTCGAGAGCCGCCACTGCTCTCCCTGGTGCGTTAGCCCCACCGCTTCGATGCCAATCAACCGGCGGGCAGGGGCGATCGCGCCATCTGCCGCCGCTCCTAAACCCGCTTCATCAAAAAAGCGAATCTGCACCAGGATACTGCGAGCCTGAAACCGGGGACTCCAGCCGGGCAGGTGAAAGCCGATATCAATCGAGTCGGGGTCTACCAGTTTGCGGGTGTCGGGGTCGTTGGCCCAGGGCTTGAGGTCAGCCCGCGCATCGGGAAAATGAGATTTAAATAAATTCACAGCGGCAGCAATCTTCGCGGCAAGCTCGAGTCCTTTTGCTTGTTCTGCTGCGTTCACGCCGTCTGCTCCTGCGATGGAAAAAATTCAAGTTCTCAGCAAGCTCTAAAATCCAGATTTGATCGTCTAGATTTTATGCGATCGCAGCGCCCTGGCGATCGCCGTGAAAACGACTGCCAGCACGCCTGTCCTGCTTTCATCTATGGTGCGACAGAGCACAACAGATGGCAGTGACCATCAACACTATTTCTCTGGATTTTTTCCCAGATTTTGCACTTAAACTTGCGGCTTCCTGCGAAAACTCTGCAACAGCTTCGGGGAAAGCGACAGCTCTGCGGCAGCTCTGCGGCGGAAAAAGTGCCCAGACTCCCAACCACTTGGTCAGAAATCCAGGCACTGATGCTGTGCTTTGGTGTGGGGTGAATCGACTGCGCTAGGCTCAGCTACGCAGCCACCGTCTTCAGGTGCAGCTCAAGCCAGCAGGTAGGATGACACCCGCTCCTGGCTAAGCACCCTACTGAAGATTCAGTCCAGGTGGAATCAACACCTGGTCGATCGCGTGGATCACGCCATTGGTTGCCACGATGTCGGCCTCGACCACGCGCGCCCCAGAAACCGTGACCGTGTCGCCGTCTTGGGCGATCGCCACAGAATTGCCCTCGACTGTTGCCACATCGCCCGGCTCGATAGCGTCAGAGGTAACGCTGCCCGACACGACGTGGTAAGCCAAGATTTGCTGTAGAGTGGCTTGGTTTTCAGGTCTTAGCAGAGCTTCCAGAGTTTCAGGCGGAAGCGCAGCGAAGGCTTCATCCGTCGGCGCAAACACAGTGAACGGGCCAGACTCATTGAGAGCGCTGTCCAGGCCTGCCGCTTTTAGGGCAGCCTCTAGCGTGTTAAACGAGTCGCCATTGGTGACAATCTGAGTCAGCGTCCCAGATTGAGCAGCGATCGGCCCTTCTCCATCGGGCGTCTCCCCCACGCTGGGCAGATCCGCAGGGGTTTCTCCCGCTTCCATATTGCCCGCCGTTTCTGTCATCACAACAGACGGTGCACTCTCTTCAAACGAGGCAATGCTGGGATAGGCGTAGGCTACAGTAGCCGTGACCACACCCAATCCAAGCAGTCTTATCCACTGACTGCGGGTGCTTTTTTGCGTAAAGTTCATGGTTACCTCTTGCGACTTAGCGCATTGCTGGATAGTCTAATCACCCATTCCACTGTTGCGAAATGTTGCGAAGACTTGCAGACCCGTAACAGCGTAAGGGCAAGCGGCAGCAGAAACCGTCCTTCAAGAGGAGGAGATCCGTCGCTCGAAAGATCCATCTCAGGAGAGAAGAAATCACGTTATTGAACGGTTTTTAGAGACTTAGCCGAGATTCCTGGGAGTTTACTGCAAATATTTAAAAAGTTTCTTCGACTGCCTCGATAAGACGCTTCTTTCCACGCAGTTGCTCTAAAAAGTTGTGGCAGCCGCGAGACGAATCAAACAAATGCAGCCCAAATTCCTGAGATATCGCCTCGCAAACCCGCACCCCACGGACGCTATTGCCGCGCGCATCGAGCGGTGGGGAAAAGACGGCAATCCCAAGCTGGTCGGGCACGACGGCAATAATGCCGCCGCACACGCCGCTTTTAGCCGGTAGCCCCACGCGATAGGCCCACTCGCCCGCAAAGTTATACATGCCGCAGGTATACATGACACTGAGCATATCGCGCACATAGCCCGCATCGACCGCGCGATCGCCCGTCACAGGGTTCGTGCCCTGATTGGCCAGCGTCGCCGCCATCATCGCCAGGTCGCGGCAAGACACCATGACGGAGCATTGCTGAAAGTACAAATCCAGGGCCTCCTCAATGTCCCAATCCACCATTTTGAAATGGCGCATCAGGTAGGCCATGGCGCGATTGCGATCGCCCGTTGCCCGCTCCGACACATAGGTCGCCACATCGACCACGATGTCGTGCCCGACATAGCGACGAAACATGTCCAGCAGCCGATTTAGCCGCTCGGTCGGGCCGTCGCCGTTGATCAGGCTGGTGGTGGCGATCGCCCCAGCATTCACCATCGGGTTGTATGGCCGCTTCGACGCTTCATCCAAAATAATCGCGTTAAACGCATCCCCCGTCGGCTCTACGCCCACCCGCCCCAGCACATAGTCGCGCCCGTGATCCTCCAGCGCCAATCCCTGCACAAACACCTTTGAAATCGACTGAACTGTAAACAAATGCTCTGTATCGCCCACTGCAAAGACCTGTCCGTCCGCCGTCACCAGGCAAATGCCAAACAAATCGGGGTCTACTTTGGCGAGTTCGGGAATGTAGTCTGCCACTTTGCCCTCACATAGGCCAGCGCAGGCCTGGTGCAGGTTTTCCAAAAACGACTGCACCGCAGCAGTCGTGTGGCGCGAGCTTGAAGCAGCATCAGGCATAGAACATTGGGGGCATTGGGGACTTTGGGGACTTTGGGGACTTTGGGGGCGTTGGAGGCAGGAGGAAGACAGAGATTCGATACAGTGATTCGATACAGTGGCAACAGGCGGCTAGAGCAAGACTGGTTAGAGCCAGCTCGGCAGGACTGGATGCCTGCGGGGAGCATCTAGGAGGCTGACATGCGGCGAAGGAAACGTTAAGGATCAAGTCATCATGACACTGCCCCACCGCAGGCATCTGAAAAACCCAGAAAATTCTAATAAATAAATCGTGGGGTCTAGGCAAGAGCAGTTCATGATAAAGAGGTCGTTATTCCCTACAGAGCCGTGTTTGAGATCTCTCAGCAGCAATCCCAATATCTCACTTACACGTTGACCGACTCGACTACCGATGCCCGCCTTGAAGTCGTGCCAGAGCGGGGTGGCATTATCACTCGCTGGAGCGTGCAGGGGCGCGACATCCTCTACCTCGATGAAGGACGCTTTGCTGACCCCAGCCTCAGCGTCCGGGGGGGGATTCCGATTCTGTTTCCTATCTGCGGCAACCTACCCAACAATGCCTATACCTACAACGGTCAGATTTACTCACTCAAGCAGCATGGGTTTGCCCGCGATTTGCCCTGGCAGGTGACCCATACCGAAGCGCTAGAGCGAGCGAGCATCACGCTCAACCTCAGCAGTAACAGTCAAACCTACCCGCTATATCCATTTCAGTTCTCGCTGGACTTTACCTATATGCTGGACGGCAATCGCCTGGTGTTGCAGCAGCAGGTGACAAATTCTGGAAATACCACCATGCCATTTTCACTGGGCTTGCATCCCTACTTTGCAGTCTCCGAAAAATCGCGGCTGGATTTCGACATTCCCTCCACGCAATATCTCGACCAGCGCACCCAGGAAACCCATGCCTACATGGACGGATTTGACTTTAGCCAGGATGAAATTGACGTGCTGTTTCGCAAGCTGGCGTTTCAGTCGGCGACTGTTGAAGATTTTCGGCAAAATCTGAAGCTGCGGTTCGATTTTGATGATCCCTATACAATGCTGGTGTTTTGGACGCTGAAGGGCAAAGATTTTTACTGTTTGGAACCCTGGACTGCACCCCGCAACGCGCTGAACACGGGCGATCATCTGATTGAGCTGGCTCCTGGGGAGACAGTGCGCACCAGTTTCCGCATCACAGCCCAACTGTCCTAAAGCTGAATCCTAAAAAAGCTAATTCTAAAAAAGCTGAGTCAACCGATAGTTTCAAAGCCAGCGTCCCAGACTAACGCTTCTGAGATCAAATGAGACTAAGCATGATGATTGTGCGGGCCCAGGCCAATAAGCAAATAATGAGCAGATG
>RFIF01000362.1 GCA_003695655.1 Cyanobacteria bacterium J069 | reverse complement strand
CCTCCTCTCCCCTCCCCCTTAACCCCTAAAATGCGCGATCGCGAACCCCCGGCTAGCCTCGCCCTTTACCACCTGTTCAAGTGGTTGGTGGTGGCTCCAATGCTACGGTTTTACTTCCGGGGTCGGGTATATGGAATGGAGCACGTGCCTCGGACAGGACCGCTGGTGGTGGTGGCGAATCACGCTAGCGATTTTGACCCACCGCTGTTGTCCTGCTGCGTGCGGCGGCCCGTGTCTTACATGGCCAAGGAAGAGCTGTTTCGGGTGCCCGTGCTAAAGCAGGCGATCGCCCTGTATGGAGCCTATCCCGTCAAGCGCGGCTCCGCCGACCGCAGCGCCATCCGGGCCGCACTGCATCAACTGGAGGAAGGATGGGCAGTGGGAATTTTCCTGTCGGGTACGCGCCCACCCGATGGCCGTATTCCCGATGCCAGACTGGGCGCAGCCATGATTGCGTCCAAGGTGCAAGCGCCGCTGCTGCCCGTTAGCCTCTGGGGTACAGAAGCAATTCTCCCGAAGGGCAGTCGATTTCCTCGCCCTGTGCCGATTACAGTGCGGGTGGGGCAACCAATTTCGCCACCGCCTGTGGGCGATCGCCTGGCGTTGGAACAGGTCACTCAGCAATGCGTCGCAGCAATTCATGCGATGCATGACCTGGGAAGATGAAATTATGTTAAGAACTATAAATAAAGTTAAGAAGCTGCCACCAGGACGTTGAGGTTTCTGATTTCAGCAGGCTTCTGCTGGTTTTCTGGGTGCAACAGGGATAATGTGTGTTTTTGATAGTTTGATAGAGAAAGGCATAGGGCTTACGCAGTTGGATGATGTTTCGCGGGCTGCGCCCGCGAAACATCATCCAGAGATCTATAAAACTCGTTTCAACTGCGTAAGTCCTGAGGCAATTCTATAGAGTTTTTGTTATAGAGAGAGTTTTTGTTATAGAGTTGCCATTTTTTGAGGAAAGCTCCTTGAATACGGTCTATAGAACTAGACCCATGATGTTGAGTAGTGAGGGCTGAAGGAATGCAAGATTTGCGGGCAGAACTAGCGGGTACGATGGGCGAGGCAGAGTGGGACTGGTTGATGCCCCATGCCGAGCGCAATGCGCTGGTGCTGGTTTCGTCAGGTTTGGATTTGCTGGATGTTGGTGTGGCGATCGCCTCCGATCACACGACCACTGTACAGCGCTGGATTGATGAAGGGTTGATCCAGAAACCTAGCCCAGAACTGATCAAAACCTGGACAGGCAGCCGCAACAAGCGGTTTAATGCGCTGATTTTGCAGCCCTATGTACTGGTGCAGGATGTTGCTGCTTAAAGGCAACGCTGGAGACGGCAACTAATCTTGCTGGTCTCGAAAATAGCGACCGAGTGTTGCACCTGTATGGCCAGTAGTCACCCAGAGCACCGCTCTGGCTGCATCGCGCACTACCTTGTCAGAGGTCTCTCTGGGCAACGTAGAGGGCACCGTCACTGGCTTAAACTCGATACCCCGACTACCCAAGACGATTTTGCCAATCACCCAGGCGCGGCGCATGTGATAGTCAGACGTGATGAGATAGACGCTGCTGATGCCCCGCGATTCAAATTCATCAACGAGCGTGGTGAAATTGGTCAGCGTATCGACGGCCCGATAGTCCAATGAAAGGCGATCGCGCTCAATGCCCGCCTGCTCAAACACCCACTCGGCGTACTCCGGATTGCTGCCCGACGAAACCCAGATAGGCAGGTCAGGATGCAATTTGGCAAACTCAGCCGCAAACTGCTCCCGCTCCGTAGCACCGCCCAACACCAGCACCGCATCCGGCTTTTGAAAAAACGCCCTTACTTCATGCAGCGTGCCATACCCCAGCCCCGCTACAAGCGCCAGCCCCAGTAACTTAGACAGCCCAAACCGACGCTGGCGACGCGCCCTGGGAGCTGTAGAAGACAAGTAGCGATGAGAAGAAACCCCAGGCAAGCGCATAGCTCAAACTCTAAATCACGCAATCAGATATCGGCACGCATCGGGACAGGCATCGGGACAGGCATCGGGGCGGGCATCGGCTCCGATTAGCCAGCCTGGTGAAACTGGCCGCTCGCCCTCAGCCAGAGAGACTGCGACATCCGTCTACACTCTACAGGATTGTTCCCAGAGAGTCCCCTGAGACATCCGGAAATCTTTCGATTATTCGCCTGGTTCTATCAGGTTCCGCAGCGCAGCTTTCATTTCTAAGACGCTGGTAGTAGCCGTGCCAAACTGCCGCACCACAATGCTGGCGGCCAGATTCCCCAGCATCGCCGCCTCAATAGGCGTTGCGCCTACAATCAGCCCCAGCGTCAGGGCTGCCACCACCGTATCGCCCGCCCCGGTCACGTCAAACACGTCCGTCCGGTTAAACGCGGGAATGCTCTGCTGAGAGCCATCCCGGCTGAATAGGCTCATGCCTTCTTCGCCCCGCGTCATCAGCATGTGCTGAGCTTGAGTCAGCCGCAGCAGATCGGCTCCGGCTTGCAGCAAGTTGCCCTCACCAATGCTGTAGCCCACGGCCTTTTCAGCTTCAGGCAGATTGGGCGTAAACACCGTCGCCCCGGCAAAGCGGTGTAGGTCAATTTGCGTATCTACGACCGTAAGTGAATGCTGCAAAGCGGCTTCGATCACGGGCGCGCTCAGCACGCCATCGCCATAGTCAGAGCAAACGACCGCGTCTACGGTATCCAACTGCTGGCGAATGTGGGCAGCGAGGGCAAGCTGGAGGTCGGGGTCGGCGGGCGCGTCGGATTTGCGATCGACCCGCACAATTTGCTGCGTCACCGACTGGCGGGCATGGCCCGAAATCCGCGTTTTGGTGACTGTGGGGCGATCGCCATCGAGCAAAACCCCCGCCGTATCGATCCCGACGGACTCAAAAATACGGCGCAGCACTGCACCCTGTTCGTCCTTGCCCACCAGCCCCACGGCTTTCACCTGGGCACCCAGCTTCGCCAGGTTATAAACCGCATTGGCACCGCCACCCGGAATTTGCCGCGTCGCCTCATGTCGCAAGATCAGCACGGGCGCTTCCCGCGACAGCCGCTCGACCTGCCCCGTCAGAAACTCGTCTAGCGTCAGGTCGCCCGCCACCAGCACCCGCGCCTCGCTAAACCGATCCATCAGGGCATTCAGCCGGGGGGCGATCGCCTGCAAATGTTCCAAAAAAGCTGCGTCAAACATGCGCTCTCTACCCTTTAGCTGGCTGGCGTCGGCGAAGACGCGGGCAAATCAGGACAGCGCTCGTTTTCTTGAGAATACTGAATTTCAAACAGATAAGGACGAGTGGCACCCGTGGTATTTTCAATGGCGCGGGTTCTCACAACGGCGATCGCATCCGCATTCAAGATGCCATAGCCAGAGCTGCGCAAGATGGTGGGCTGCTCGACCTGCTTGCCGTCTGCATCCACCACCACGCCGACCACCGCCGACGGCACGTCATCTTCGTCCAGTTCTAAGCGCAGCAAACAGGCATTCAGCGGCAGTTCCACTGCCACGGTCTGCGGGCGCACCGCGTCTGGATCGGGAATTTCCAGCCCGGTCTGCTCAAACCAAGACAGATATACCAGGTTGGCCTGGTCTCTTTGCGTGCCCTGCTCGTTATAAGCAAACAGCTCAGGGCGATCGCGCTGCAAAGCCGCCAACTGCTCAGCCGGAGCAACCGCGTTAGGAACCGCCGGAGTGGGCGATGCAGGCGACGCAGCCGGTGAGCTAGGAGCCGCTGGAGAATCCGTTGGGCTGGCGGCGGGTGAAGCCGAAGGGCTGGGGCTAGGACGCACACTGGGGCGAGGAGACGCGGCAACCGATGGCGCAGGCGAGGCCCCTGTG
>RFIF01000361.1 GCA_003695655.1 Cyanobacteria bacterium J069 | reverse complement strand
TCGCATACGTGCTTATAATTTGAGCGTCTATCGAGAATCTATCTGACTTAGCTGCAATCCTCAACTGTCACACCTTTTTGCTATTCATGCAGGAGGTCTGATGATTTTTCGCGGGCTGCGCTCGCGAAAAATCATCCAAAATCCACCAGACTCGTTTCAACTGCGTAAGTCCTGCTTAGATTAGAGCAAAGCACCCCGACTCCCAGGGTCACTTCCCTATTTGGAGGCGACTCTGGGAGTTGAAGATGTCCGAGTTCCGGCACACCATTCGAGAACCTGACGAGGACACTTAAAAGCTTTGGAAGCCTCAATTGTGAGCGATCTTTCAGTCCTAACCAGGTTCGGCTAACTTCACTGCGGAAGCCTGCCCCCTGGTATCAGATCTGCTTACATCAGGGAAAGCTGCTCGTCGTAGTGTTGCCGGTATGCTTGATACACTGCATAGCCAACTTCATTAATTTTGAGTTGGATAACATCTGGGAAAATGACTCGTCCTCCAGTTTCACGTAGTTCTCGAATCAGTTTCCCCATTTCTTGGAAAATCATGCCTGACATTTGACTTAATGCAGCCGCAACTTGTGCTTCTGGTGCTGGTAATTCACCCAACATTTTGGATGCAGCCTCTGCCATATCACCCCGTAGCTCAACCATACTTGCTAAGGGATCAGAGTTGTTAATTTCCAGCCTGTAGTCAATTTTAGTTGGCAGTCCTTGTTTATTAAACGTGATACCAAAGCCAGCATGATCGTCTGGTACACCACCTCGGATGTGATCCATTTTGGCATTAGCGAATAATCCTCCACCTGCAATAGGTGTAATGCTTGGAGTCCAGATTCGATAATGGTGATTGGATGATTCAAACTCGCTTGCTTGACCTCCCTTTAGTAGAAAAGGTCCGACTTCTTCTAGAATTTGATCTCTAACATATGCTAAAAGTTCACGTTTTTGCTGCGGCGGAGCATCAATCACAATTCGAGAAATCTTGCCGTTTAGCCCATTTTTACGATGATATTGCAGGCTGTAGTCTGTAGTTTCTTGACTTTCCTCAAAGTGGCGAATAACGATTCTTCGCTTATAATCCTTGACGACCAAAGTGGCCCAGTCGTCATTTGTCTTGCCATCAGGGCTGTCGTACACAGTAATTCGCGTATTAACTGGAATGTATTCTAGAACGGCTGATCTGATTTCATCGTTTTGACCTCTGACTTTCTTTAGATCTGATGCGATTGAATATGGTTTGGAACCGATGAATGAGTCACGACGGATAACATCTTGTGTTCCGTCATTTCCTTCGAACCAGGTAATTGTAGCCATGACAGATGACAACCTTGTAATAGTGTTGGATGATCGAATTGAGTCTTGGAAAAGAACCTTGAGAAGCTTTTTCTGTACTGCCTTCGATGATTCTGTTATAAGCTATGAGGAGGGGTGGACTCGATACTGAAAAGTTATGGATTTTGATCTCTTTCTTCTTAACTTTTGAACGACGAACTAGAACAATAAAATTTTAACTGAAGATAACTTAGTCAATATTTTGAAAAATACGGAATTGGCTGATTATTTTGTGTATTGTCTATATTTCTAAAAAAATCGCTTATGCAATCAAAGAGTGCCTGCTTGGGAGAATGGATTACCTATCGGCAATGCCGAAATTATTAAGTCCGCGCCCACATGGGAGCGATTGAGTTATTTATTCGCAACAAGAAAATCACTATAGAGCGATTCTACAAGTCCAGTTTGCGTTACGTTCTACAAGCCTTTGCCGGGGAGTCGGTGCTGATCACCCTCAATGCTAGTCTGCTGTGAGATCAGTTTTGTTTGATTGAAATCTGCTTGGTCTGGGGTGGACGCTTTTTCACCTCAGACCAAGCAGTGCTAGAGCATGAGAATGCAAGGGTGGGCTTTGGGCAGTATCCATCTCTACTAGAGCGTGCTATCTCAGTATGAAAACTCGCCTGAGCTTGTTGAGATTAGTATCAATAAACTCATTTGGAAAGCTCAGTCTTTCGGCCAGGGGGTGTCAAAACAATCTCCCCGCACGCAAAAATTTTGCTTCTCTCAGATGTTCTTGCAATACTGGCATCCCAGGGGTTTGAACACCCTTGTCCTAAAACTAAGAATGGTTGCTGAGGTAACAGCTAGACTGAGGACTATGGAAATGCATGTAATGGAGCTAAGCGGATTCGAACCGCTGACCCTCTCAATGCCATTGAGATGCGCTACCAACTGCGCTATAGCCCCGTGTGCGTTTTCTATCATGCCTGACGGACTGCAACTTCGTCAACTAATCTTTGGGTTTCGATGCAGAGATTTGGCGTTTAATGAAAGGTGGCGGGCGTCAAAACCCCGTCTGCCTGGCAAACTGCACGTTTAACGTACGACCTCACCCTATGATCGACCTGCCACCCGACAGTCCAGACCTGTTTCCTGACGACCAATCGACACCCGGCGGGACAGATGCACCCCAGTCTGCGCCTCAGCTCGTTTCCCAGCCTGTTTCCCAATCGGAAGCAGACCAGGCGATCGCGGCACTGCTGCTGTCGCTGCGGCGCAAGCAGGGCACCTGGATCGACTGGGGCAAAGCCTGTCTCACCTTGCAGAAGGCAGGGTATTCGCCGCAGCAGATCTTTGAGGCGACGGGGTTTGAGCCGATTCAGCAAAACCAGATTGTGGTGGCGGCGCAGGTGTATCTGTCAATGCTGAAGGTGGGGGTATCGGATGCAGTGCGATCGCGCTTTGAGAAAACGGGCAGCGACACGCTGTATGAGTTTCGTGTGCTAGGCCAGGGCGATCGCGCCGCAGTCGCAGAGCTGGTTGTGCAAAAAGGCATCGACTCTGAGGGGGCGCGGGACGTGGTGCGAGCGGTGAAGGAATACTCGCGGCTGGCGGCTCCCCCGGAGCAGTTTCCCAATGCGCCGGGTGATGCGGTGGCTTACTATTGCTGGAACGTGGCGCGGCAGCAAGCAGACTTGCAAGCGCGATCGCGGCTGATTGCCCAGGGGCTGCGGTTTGCCAGCAGCGACAGCGCCCGCCAGCAGTTGGAGCGTTTGCTAACAGACTTTGGCGTGGCCCGCGTGCAGCAGGCTCCCCGGCTGCCGTTCTATCGGCTCGAAACGGAGTCGGAGGTGCCGAGGGTGATTCCGGTGGCGGGGCGGCTTCCCCTGTCTCGCGCCCACCTCCAGGCAGTGCCTATCCTGCAAGAAGAGGAACCCTTTGGCATTGTGAAATTTTCGGGAACGGGCGCGTGGGTGCCAGTGCCCGGCTGGCAGGTGATTCTGGCATCGGAAGACCCAGTAGCGCTGATGACGGACAGTGACCAGCTTCCCAACGCGCCAGAAGGCGATGCAGAAGTGGTGCTGGTGATTCTCGACCGGGCCCAGCGCCAGTGGGACGAGTTTAGCTATTTTGTCGTGGATCAAGATGGACAGCTCGACATCCAGTGGTTTGATCAGCCGCCCGCAAAGCTAATCCTGGGGCGGGTGGTGCTGATCATGCGGCCGAAGCGGGTGCTAGACGAGGGCTTTAACAAAGAGCTATGGCAACTGGAAGAATAGGCTTTGGTGGAGAAACGGGCAGAGAAACGGGCAGAGAAACGGGTGTAGAAACGCCGATCGATCCAGTGATTTGGAATGACTGGTATGTGCTGGGCAAATCGGCGGATCTGCCTGCTGGGGGTGTGGGGCGATCGCGCTTACTCGGCACCGATCTCGTGCTGTGGCGCAGCCAGGCGGGTGTTGTGCAAGCCTGGCGCGATCGCTGTCCCCATCGCAGCGTGCAGTTGTCGAAGGGACGAGTCGAGGGCGATCGCCTGCGGTGTCCTTATCACGGGCTGGCGTTCGATACGGGCGGCCGCTGTGTCGATGTACCGGCTCATCCGGGCTATACTGCGCCACCCCAGGCCCGCGCCCAAACCTTTCCGGTGCAAGAGCGCTATGGCTTGATCTACGGCTGTTTGGGAGCGCCGGCCCATGACCTGGTGGACTTTCCCGAATGGGACAAACCGGGCTATCGCGGGCTAATTGCCGGCCCCTACGCGATTCAGACCAGCGGGCTGCGGGCGATCGAAAATTTTTTGGATGTGACCCACCTGCCCATTCTGCACGCCGATATTCTGGGTTCGCCCCAGCGCCCGGAAATCGCCGACTATGAGGTGCAAATCACAGCCGCAGGCGTAGCAGCCCACAACATCCGCATCTGGCAGCCAGACCCCTACGGCACGGGCAGCGGCAGCGAGGTGGCCTATGATTATCGGGTTGCCCGCCCGCTAGCGGCCCACCTGCGCAAGCCCAACCTCAACGGCGAAAACCTGGCGCTGCTGTATCACATCACGCCCGTTAGCGAGACTGAATGCACTGGCTGGATGGCGATGGCGCTTAACTTTGGCGCAGAAATTCCCGACGCCGAGCTAATCGCCTTCCAAGACCGCATCGTGGCGCAAGACCTGGATAACTTGGGTTCCCACGACCCCGCCCGCCTGCCGCTCGACCCCGCCGTCGAGTTTCACCTGCCAAGCGATCGCACGTCGCTGGCCTACCGCAAGTGGCTGAAGCAGCTTGGAGTAACGTATGGGGTAATGATTTAGCGGAAGCTAGACGGCTCATGAGCCGTCCAGCCATTGTTCTAACTCCTCGCGCCAACGCTGGCCGAGTCGCGAATATGCTCCAGCGTTAGCGTGCCCACTGGGGAGCCATCGTCGAGGACGGTGAGCTTGGGCGCTCCCGTGCGCAGGATGAGGGAGAGGGCGTCTCGCAGGCTGTCCTCACGGGCGATCGTAGGGACGCCGTTGAGGGCGTAGCCGTCGGGGAGGCGGGTCATGGCGGTGGACACGCGTAGCAGGCCGAGCTGGCGCACCATGTCGTCTGCGCCCACCAGGTCATGCACAAACGGATCGACGGGCTTAGTAAGAATGTTGAACGGCGTGTCGTACTGAACGATCTGCCCCGCTTTCATGATCAAAATGCGATCGCCCAGCCGCAGCGCCTCTTCCACGTCATGCGACACAAACAGGATCGTCTTTTTCAACTGTCGTTGCAGCCGCAAAATTTCGTCTTGCAGCGTGGCGCGAGTGATCGCGTCGATCGCCCCAAAGGGTTCATCCATCAGCATGACCTGCGGGTCGCCCGCTAGTGCCCGCGCCAGCCCCACCCGCTGCTGCTGCCCGCCCGAAAGCTGGGCCGGATAGCGATCGCGATATTCCCCCGGCGGCAGCGCCACCAGATCCAGCAGTTCGTCAATGCGCGCCTGGATGCGGGGATTGGCCCAGCCCAGCAGCTTGGGCACAACGGCGACGTTTTGCGCCACAGTCATGTGGGGAAACAGCCCCGACTGCTGAATCACATAGCCGATTTGCTGGCGCAGCTTGGTTTTGGGCAGTTGGCGAATGTCGGTATCGCCCAGGTAAATCGTGCCTCCAGTCGGCTCATACAGCCGATTTACCATCTTCAGCAGCGTCGTCTTGCCGCAGCCGCTCGGCCCCAAAATCACCACCAGATTGCCCGACTCCACCTCACAAC
>RFIF01000360.1 GCA_003695655.1 Cyanobacteria bacterium J069 | reverse complement strand
TTGCTCCAACACTCCAACACTCCAGCACTCATCATCCCATTATCAATTCCCCTCGCACCCCTCCACCCTAAACACCTAAGACAAAAACTAAGACAAAAACAGCTCCCGAATTCCCTCGCTGCCAATTTCCACAGCCAGCGCCGCCAGGATAAAGCCCAGGAGTTTGGCGGCGATGATGGCTCCAGTTTCGCCCAGCCATTTTTCGATGCGGGTAGACTGCCGCACGATAATCCAAGTGACGAGCATCGATAGCACTATGCCAGTAATGATGCTCAGGTGGGCCGTGGGTTCGTCGGCCATCAGCAGCGTGACGGTGGTGAGTGCGCCCGGACCGGCCAGCAGCGGCAGGGCTAGCGGCGTAATCGCGACATCCCGCTCTTTGTCTACTTCATAGCTGCCAATTTCGCCCTGCAACATTTCCAGCGCTACGAGCAGCAGCAGCAGCCCGCCCGCTACCTTGAGCGAGCCGATGCTGATGTGGAGATAGGTGAGGATCGGCTGACCCACAAAGGCAAAGCCCAACAAAATTGCTGTGGCAACGAGCGTGGCGCGATCGACCACGCGGTTTTTTTGTTCAGGCTCCATGCCCTTGGTTAGCAGCACCACAATCGGCGCGTTGCCCAGCGGGTCTGCCAACACAAAGACGGCTAAAAAAGTTTGCGTGAGAACCGAGATATCCATAGGGTGGTGAAGCTGCCTGCGGTGGATGAGCTGAGTGGGCTGGGGACTGGGGAGGGCGATCGCCCCAAATTATCTCTAACAAAAACTAGCGGTGATATAAACTTGGCGATCGTTCTCACACACTAGCGGTGAGCCAGAAGCCAAGTCCAGGCGGAAATGCTTAAGATTTTGATGTAAATCATCGCTTCAATTTTGGTTTCTTTCAGTAAAACTAAGCCTGATTTGAGCCGACTAATACAGACATATTTGCCTGCCTCTGCGAGATAACGGGTGGACATTTATGGTTGAAATTACTATAATTTTGTGTAACGATAGCGAGAACATCAGTCCATATCTGCTCTCTTCTGCCTCTCTACTTTGAATTTGACCTATGGCTGCTTCAGCGCTCACCGTTACGCCTGCTGACTACGGACTGCTTACCGATCTCTACCAGCTCACGATGGCGGCTTGCTATGTGGGCGAAGGTCTGGCGCTGCGTCCGGCCAGCTTCGAGCTGTTTGTGCGGCGGCTGCCTCAAGACTTTGGCTATCTAGTGGCAATGGGGCTAGAGCAGGCCCTGGACTATTTGGAGCAGTTAAAATTTAGCCCCATCCAGATTGCCGAACTTAAGGCAACGGGGTTGTTTGCCCATGCGCCTGCCGCATTTTGGGACGTTTTGGAAACGGGCCACTTTAGCGGCGATGTCTGGGCGGTGCCAGAAGGAACAGTCGTGTTTGCCCATGAGCCGATGCTGCGAATCGAAGCGCCATTGTGGCAGGCGCAACTCGTCGAAACCTACCTGCTAAACACGCTGAATTATCAAACCTTGATCGCCACGCGGGCCGCCCGACTGCGGGACGTGGCCGGAGCCGCGGCCACGCTGCTGGAATTTGGCACGCGGCGGGCCTTTAGCCCCCAGGCGTCGGTGTGGGCGGCGCGGGCGGCCCTGGCAGGCGGGCTGGATGCCACGTCAAACGTGCTGGCAGCGCTGCAACTGGGGCGCAAACCCAGCGGCACGATGGCCCACGCGCTGGTGATGGCACTGGCGGCGCTAGAAGGCAGCGAGCAGGATGCGTTCAGCGCGTTTCACCGATATTTTCCCAAAGCGCCGCTATTGATTGACACCTATGACTCCGAGGCGGCCGCCGCCCGACTAGCAGAACGCATGAACACTGAAGGGTTGGAACTCGGCGGTGTCCGGCTGGATTCTGGCGATCTGGTAGAGTTGTCCAAATCTGTGCGATCGCTCCTCCCCGGTGTACCAATTTTTGCGAGTGGCGATCTGGACGAATACGAAGTCCTGCGACTGCAACAGGCAGGAGCCTGCATCGACGGCTACGGCTTTGGCACAAAGCTGGTCACGGGGTCGCCCGTCAACGGCGTCTATAAACTGGTCGAAATCGACAGTATTCCCACGCTCAAAGGCTCCAGCGGCAAAGCCACCTACCCCGGCCGCAAGCAAATCTTTCGCCATCTCGAAGATGGCCACTTTGGGGGCGATCGCCTCGGCCTTTGCACCGAATCTCACCCCACTGCTCAGCCCCTCTTGCAGCCCGTGATGAAGCAAGGTCAACGAGTCGCCCCATCCGAGAGCCTGGAGGCGATCGCCCACCGCACCCGCGCCAGCGTCGCCGCCCTCCCCTCCACCCTCCGCCAGATCCTCTGCATCGACCCCCACACGCCAGAGATTACGCCCGCGCTGCACCGTTTGACGGAAGAGACGCAGGCGAAGCGGAGAACATAAGAGCTAATTTTCGGGCGCGACGCGCCCGAAAATTAGCTCTTGGAACAGACCCTAACCCCCAACCCCTAACATGCATATCGCCCTCTTCGGAACCAGCGCTGACCCGCCCACTAAGGCGCACCAGGATATTCTGGTGTGGCTGGCGGAGCAGTTTGACGAGGTGGCGGTGTGGGCATCGAACAATCCGTTTAAGTCACATCAGACGCCGCTGGAGCACCGCACCGCCATGCTGCGGCTGATGGTGGCGGAAATTCGCCCGATTCGCCGGAATTTGCACGTCTATCCCGACCTCAGCCATCCGCGAGCACTGGTGACGGTAAATCGGGCACGGAGGCGATGGAAGCAGGCGACGTTTACGCTAGTGGTGGGGTCTGACCTGGTGGCGCAATTGCCCAAGTGGTATCGGGTGGAGGCACTGCTGCGGGATGTAGACCTGCTGGTAGTGCCTCGGCCGGGCTATCCGCTGCGGGATGCGGATCTGGAACCGCTGCGGCAACTGGGGGCTACGGTGGCGATCGCCCCCCACCAGGGCATTCCCGCCTCTTCCACCGCCTACCGCACCGAGCGAGATCCCCACCTGCTGATTCCTCCCATCGAGGCATACATTCACCAACAGCGCCTCTACACCCCATGCCAGGACGACCCTCACGCAAGCCTAGTGACCCCATCCCACAGCAGTTAGCAGATTTCAAAGTGGGCGTGGACAACGTCATCTTTTCCGTTGATACGGATCAAAATCGGCTGCTGGTGCTGCTCGTCATGCGCGACAACGACCCCTATTTGGGCTGTTGGTCGCTGCCGGGGACGCTGGTGCGCCAGGGCGAGTCGCTGGAAGACGCCGCTTACCGCGTCCTGTCCGAAAAAATTCGCGCCAACAATCTCTACCTGGAGCAGCTTTATACCTTTGGTGGGCCACAGCGCGATCCGCGAGAAGCGCCGCAGCATTACGGCGTGCGCTATTTGTCGGTCAGCTATTTTGCACTGGTGCGCCTTGCGGATGCCGAACTGATTGCCGACGGCGTCAGCGGTATTGCCTGGTATCCCATGAGCCAGTTGCCTGAGTTGGCGTTTGACCATCAAGAAATCCTGCAATATGGCTATCGCCGCCTGCGCAACAAGCTGGAATATAGCCCGATCGCCTTTGAGGTGCTGCCCGAACTGTTTACCCTGAGTGACCTGTACCAGCTTTACAGCACCATTCTGGGCGATAATTTTTCAGACTATTCCAACTTTCGATCGCGCTTGCTAAAGCTAGGTTTTTTGGCAGACACTGGCGTCAAAGTGTCGCGCGGCGCAGGCCGACCCGCCAGCCTCTATCGGTTCGACGCCGACGCCTTTGCCCCCCTCAAAGACAAACCGCTGGTCTTTATTTAGTTCCAATTATTCCGTAAACCTGACTCCTAAAACCTGACTCCTGACCCCTGCTCAATGCCTTACTACCGCCAGCAAAAGGATGTTTTTTCGGAAGCCTATCTGACCGATCTGCGAGGACAAATCTGCGCCTGTCGCTACTTTGCGGTCAATAATCTAAACCGCGACTTTGTGGGCACGAAGGGATTTTCGATCGCCTTTCGCCACAGCGGGCGATCGCAGGTAGAAGCACAATTTCCCTACTTCAAACCCTACCTGGATCAGGCGCTCCAGCCAGACTGCAACGCCTTTTACCTAAATCCGCTGCTGCTCAAAGGCGGGTCGCGGGTTGATCCACACATCGACCGATCGCTGCGGTCGTATTGCAAAACCATCGAGCCACCGAGCTGCGTCAGCGTGCTGTATGTCCAGGTGCCAGAACCCTTGCAGGGCGGCGATCTGGTGTTGCGCAACCACCGCCAGCAGGTCGGCCAAATTCGCCCGCGTGTGAATACGCTGGTGTGGTTTCAGGGCGACCTGACGCATTCAATTAATGGAATGAAAACGGAGGGCGATCGCCTCAGTTTAGTTTGCGAACAATACCGCCTCTGCGACCGCGAATTGCACGACATTCCCGAATTCACCATTGAATCTCGCGCCAAGATTGAATCTCGTACAAGAGTCACAAAATAGCCTGTTTGTTAAACGATTTTGTTTAGCGATTTAGCACATCGTTGCGATGGGACATCGACCCAACAATTTGCACGACTTCATCAATCAGATCTTGGGGAACGTTTAGCTCCGTTAGCGTTGCGACTAAATCTTCGGCGATCGCCCCTCCTCATCGCCCCTCCTCATCGCCCCTCCTCATCGCCCCTCCTCATCGCCGACTCCTGCCCAGTGCCGTGGCATTGCGGCTAGGATGGAACGGTTTGAATGCGGCATAACTCTATGGCGAGTCAGGTTCCACAGCGGCGTGGCGGATGGTTGAGCGGCGCGACACTCTGGGCACAGGTACAGCAGCGATTAGGGGCAATGGAGTCTTCGGAACCGCCAGAGGATTCGCTGCCGCTGCGGGTGCTGGTGCAGGCGATGGTGATGGTCGGCATTGTGGCGGTGGATGTGTCCGCCGCAGACACCACCGATGCGCTGGGTGTTAGCCTGTGGGCCGTGCCCGTAAGTGGGGTGGGGGCTGCCTGGAGCTGGTCGCGTCGGCGCAGCCGCAATATCCCTGTAAAGTTTGGCATTGCGATCGCCATGCTGATTGCCCTGGCGGTCTTTTTTGTGCGGCTGGTGGCCGAGCGCAACGACACGCGGCTAGCGCTGGCAGAACTGCTGATTCAGCTCCAGGTGTTTCATAGCTTTGACCTGCCGCGCCGCAAGGATCTGGGCTATTCCATCGTGATCGGGCTGATCTTGATGGGTGTCGCCGCGACGCTCAGCCAGACCTTCTGGTTCGCGCCGATGCTGGTGGCCTTTGTGGCGCTGGCGATCCCGGCGCTGGTGCTCGATTATCGCTCGCGGCTGGGCGTTGCGCCCAAAACCCTGCATCGCATTCGCCAGACCTTGCCGCTGCGTCCGCTGATCACCGTGCTGGGCATTACGCTGGCGCTGGGGCTGCTGATTTTTGCCTTTTTGCCCCGGCTGCCAGGCTACCAACTGCGGGCGTTTCCCGTGAGTGCGCCGATTGAGTTTGAAGGCCAGTTTGACGGCGGCACGATTCTCAATCCCGGCTATGTGCGCGACGGCCGCGCCAGCACGGGCAGCGGCAGCGGGGGAAACGGCAACGTGGAGAACGGGCCGGGTCAAGTCAACGAAAG
>RFIF01000037.1 GCA_003695655.1 Cyanobacteria bacterium J069 | reverse complement strand
GCAAACTGCGTCTGCGAAGAGATTTTTGGCCCGGTGGCCGTGGTCAAGCGCTTCTCAACCGAGGAGGAAGCCATCGAACTCGCCAACGACACGCCCTATGGCCTCGCCGCCAGTTGCTGGACGCTGAACGTGCAGCGGGCCATGCGCATGGCCAAAGCGCTGCAAGCGGGCACAGTCTGGATTAACGACCACCTGCCGATCGCCAGCGAAATGCCCCACGGCGGCTTCAAGCAGAGCGGCATCGGCAAAGACATGTCGCACTATGCCCTGGAAGAATACACCGTGGTCAAGCATGTCGTCTTTGACATCACGGGCGAACAGCGCAAAGGCTGGCACTTCACCACCTTTGGCGAGGCGTAGAGTTGAATCGGGTCAATCCAGGATTGGGTCAATCCAGAATTGGGTCAATCCAGAATTGGGGCAATCCAGGATTGGGGCAATCCAGGATTGGGGCAATCCAGAATTTGACCAATACATGACCAACACATAGGATCTCAAAGACGCCGCCTTTGGCAGTGGCGACTTGCCCCCCGATGACGATTCGCCACTGCAAATCCTGATCCCTGAACCTCTGCTATATGGCAGCCGCCGCTCCCAATCTATCGATCAAGCTCGGCAGAAAAGAGTTTTGGGCACTCTGGCTCACGCTGTTTCTGATTGCTTACAACATCAGCGTTATTTCACCCGTCATGCCGCTGTTGGTGCGGGAATTGAACACCAGCATCGGCTATATCCAGAGTGCGTTAGTGCTGTTCTCCCTGGTCACTGCGTCCTTTGCGCCCACGAGTGAAAACCTGTGTCGGTTTTATGGGCGAGAGCGGATTTTTTTGGGCGGGCTGCTGTTTTATGGACTGGGCATTGTGGCCATGGCGCTCAGCCCTACGATTGGGGTCTGGGTGGTCAGCTTTTCTCTGCTGACAGGGCTGGCCGCAACGCCGCTGGTCAGCGCCCCTTGGAGCATTATGGACTTTGCCTATGACGGCAAAGAGGAAGAGCAGGCAACCGTTGCCTTCATTCTGGCTTCTGTGATCGGCGGTTTATCGGGAAGTCTGTTGGGCGGCTTCATTGCGTCCAATTTGGGCTGGCGCTGGTCATTCACTCCTTCTTTAATCGTCTTTTTGCTGGTGCTGGCGCTGGGTCGAAAACTGCCCTCTACATCTGTTCCTCGCAAGGTGCCGATCGACTGGGTGGGTGGCTTAATTTCGTTTCTGGGCTTTGGCAGCATTTTGCTGGGCGTGGGGCTGGCGGGGGAATATGGCTGGTGGAAACCCAAGCAGGTCTTTGCGATCGCCGGTTTGGTGATTCCGCCCTTTGCCGTGTCCATTGTTCCGACGTTAATTTCAGTTGGGGTGATCTGCCTCGGTTTTTTTGCCGTCTGGCAGCGGCAGCAGCAGCGAAAACCGGCCGGCATTTCCCTGATGCGCGTGGGGCTGTTGCGCAATGCGGTGTTTGTGAATGGCCTGCTGACGGCAACGCTGCATACGCTGGTGACCTCCGGCGTGCAGTTCAACCTGTATCAATCGCTGCCGATTATTCTGCCGCTGAATCCGTTTCAGACGGCGATCGCCGTTTTGCCCTATACCCTGACGATGGTGGTGGTCGTCGTGCTGCTGCTGAAGCAGCTCAAAGCCGATCAGCAGTTGCCGCCAAAATACCTGGTACATATTGGGCTGTCGCTGGTTATTGTGGGTTTACTGGCGCTGTATCGGGCGATCGCCCCTAACATGACCAGCCTCAGCATCTTACCCGCCTTGATGATCATGGGCATGGGGTCGGGACTCTTTTCGGTCTACATTGGCAGGCTCACCTACGCCACCACGTCCAAGCGGGAAAAGCCCGAAGGCACCGGGATTTATAACCCGTTTCAGCAGTTGGGCAGTTCCCTGGGACGCGGCATCTTGGGCACGATTTTGGTGACCTCGGCCTCCGCAGGCGTGGTCGATCAGGTCGTGCAACTAATGGGGGTAAGTTTCTCCAGTGAACAGCGCCAGAACGCCATTTCTACGTTGCAGCGGATGGTGCAGACCTTCTCCAAACAGGAGCGCCGAGATGCGCTGGCGAAAGTGTTGCCCGAGTCCGTGATGGCGCAACTCCCCGAAGTGGCCCGCCTGGCCGCCGTCGAAGGAATGCACATTGCGCTGCTGGTCGCCCTTGCCGTGGGCGTGGTCTGCTTGCTGCTCTCTACCCAACTTCCCAAACGGGGCCGCCGCCGCCCCTAACCGCCGACTTTTCTCGCGTCTGCGATCGCCTGCCTTGTGACCAGGAGTGCCGATAAGGGCACCCATCCCAAATCCTGACCCCAAATCCTGACTCCTGATCTCTGACCCCTGCCCCCTTGCCCCCCTTAACCCCTTACGCAACATAGGTAAACTGATTGCTGTTCAGGTTCAGCCCCGCGCCCTGCACGATGGCGATCAGCTCGTCTGGGCCACCGCTCTCGCGGAGGAAAAGTTGCGTGCTAATGCCCAGGTTTTGCAGTCGATAGTTGGCGGCACTGCCTTTAAGCTGGATGCGATCGCCCGTGCCAAAACCCGTGATCAGCGCGTAATCGCTCAACCCCACCTGGCTGGCGTTGCCATCGTTATAAAACACACCCTGATCGTTGCCCAACACATACAGGTCAGGGCCATTGCCACCGTTCAGCACATCTACCTCGCCCCGCCCCGGCCGCCGGGCGCGTGGGTTGACGCCAATCAGCGTATCGGGGCCGCTGCCGCCGATTAGCGTGTCGTTGCCTGCGCCGCCCACCAGTTGGTCGGGGCCGTTGCCGCCGTTCAGCAGGTCTGCGCCGACATTGCCCAGCAGAGTGTCACTGCCCGCGCCGCCAAAAATTGTGTCATTGCCCGCACCGCCTCTCAGCAAATCGTTCCCGCCATTGCCAAAGATCTGATCGTCGCCGCCTGCGCCGTTGGCGGTGTTGTTGGCGTCGTCACCCGCCAGGAAGTTGTCACGCTCTGGAGCCAATGACGCCCTTGTGCCAAATACCAGCCCCAAAAAGGAGAAAGTGGGAGAAGTTCGCAAAGCTTCTACACTGGCGCGGGATACCAGTTGGGCTGCCAGCCCCGGATTGACAAAATTGAGCGCCGCCAGAAACTCATTGAAATCAGAATCGCCAATAAAGCCAAACGTCGGGTTGCTCAGTTCAGCCACCGAAATTTCCGTAGTCGAATAGCCGGCCGGGGGCGTGCTGAGCAGGCGGCGGATCTGGCCATGCTTGTCGAGCAGGGTGATGGGGTTAATGGCGGGGTCGGTGTAGGACTGCAAGACGACCTTGCCGTCAATAAACGCCTGCCCACCCAGAGACACAAAATCGCCCCTGACGACGTAGTGGGTCACGGTTTTGTCTGCGCCGCCTGCGGTGAGGAACTGGGCGGCGATCGCCCCACTGGTTCCCGGCGAGTTAAACGTGACGATTTCCCCAACCAAATCAATCAGCTCAGCGGCCGCAATCTGGGCAATGCCGCCGCCCATACTGTGACCGATGATGTCTGGCCGCACGCCCGTTGCCGCAAAGGTGTCCAGCAGCCAGTCTTCTACCTCTTCCTGGTTCGCTTGAAACTGGGCAAACCCAACGCCATCGGGGTCTTTATTTGCCAAATCATCCAGCAGTTCATTCGTCTGCCGAAACACCAGCACAGGCGGCTTATTTGGCAGGGTGGACTTCAGCCCCAGCGCCTGAAAGCCAGTCGTCGGGTCATTGAAAATCTTGTCGATGGTGTAGCCTGCCTGGGACAGAAATTCGTTAACTTGCGGCTGAAACTGGGGGTTGTCGTAAACAGCAACGATTTCTTTGGACAGAATTTCGTAAATCGGATGCAATGGGTTCATGGTGTAGCGTGGCTCCAAATGGGGGATTTAGAGAGTTTGGTGGGGGCGGCTGTCGCTGGGAGCGGAGAGGCAGGAGCGATACTCCGGTAGAGGGGTAAGGCCAACGCGCCCGGCTGGGGCGAACCCACCCAGCTATTCTTTCAACCGGGCAGCGGCTATTTTCGCATGCGAGTCTGGTTTTCTCTGACTTCGGCCCGCAGCGACAGGTTCCACTTCATTGCGTAATAGCCTGCGAGAAGGATTAATTTGATACAATTCTTCCTCCGGTGGTAGACCTGCCAAATCTGATCAAGTTTCCGACGATTTGTTCGTTAATGCTCTGGGCCGATTTTCAGGCGATCTTTACAGGCAATCTTTCAGACGATCTTTCAGGCAATCTTTCAGGCGATCTTTCAGACGATCTTTCAGGCAATCTTTCAGGGAATCTTTCAGACGATCTTTCAGGCGATCGCTCAGTGTCCCATCCAGCTAGTTCCTCGCGTTTCTACCATGAGCTTCTTTGACATACTCATTATCTTTGTGCTGATTTCTTCCGTTACACCCGTGATCCAGCGCTTTGCCATCGAGCGGCGACGGCTGATGACAATCCAAGCCTTCGAGCGCAGTCGCGGCAGCCGGGTCATCCTGCTCATCCACCGCCAGGAATCCATCAGCTTTTTGGGCGTGCCCCTTTCCCGCTTCATCAGCATTGAAGATTCTGAACAAGTGCTGCGAGCGGTGCGCCTCACTCCGCCCAATGTGCCAATCGACCTGATTTTGCACACGCCTGGTGGGCTGGTCTTAGCCTCAGAGCAGATTGCCCGCGCCCTGGTGCGCCATGCGGCCAAGGTGACGGTGTTTGTGCCCCACTACGCCATGAGCGGCGGCACCATGCTGGCGATGGCGGCCGATGAAATCGTCATGGATGAAAATGCCGTGCTCGGCCCCGTCGATCCGCAGTTGGGCAGCACGCCCGCCGCCAGCGTGCTGAAGGTGCTGGAAGACAAGCCCATCAGCGAGATTGACGACCAGACGATCGTGACCGCCGACATCGCCCGCAAAGCCATCCGCCAGGTGCAAAAATTTGTCCGCACTCTATTAGAAGACTGCGTGCCCAGGCGCAAAATTGAGCCTGAAAGAATTGACCGAATTATCGAAGCACTGACGACGGGACAAGTGACGCACGACTACCCAATCTCGGTAGAAGAAGCGCAGGAGCTGGGGCTGCATGTGGTTGCAGGGCTGCCCAAGCTCATCTACAACCTGATGGATCTCTATCCGCAGCCGTCGATGGGTCGCCCCTCAGTGCAATACATTCCGCTGCCCTATGAGAGCCGCCCCACCCTGCAAGATTCCGTTAAGG
>RFIF01000359.1 GCA_003695655.1 Cyanobacteria bacterium J069 | reverse complement strand
TAGGAAAATTTAGCAGTGTATCAAGATGAAAGTCCATTTGCACACCTCTCTCAAAAAGTATCCTGTTATACGATTTTCACCCTGGATCCGGAAGAGCCGATGAAACAGTAGCGCGATCGCCCTCCATACAAAAAAGGCTGCGCAGCCTTCACCACGCAGCCTGGCGGCACAGTCCTAAACAGCCCTAGCCCGCCTGCACCAGCCGCGATGCATATACCTGCTGATAATAGTCCTGATATTCTGCCGAGAGCAACGGCTGCCACCAGGCGGTGTTGTCCAGATACCACTGCACCGTTTTGCGCAGTCCAGTTTCCAGAGTTTCGGCAGGCTCCCAGCCCAGCTCGGTTTTGATTTTGGTGGCGTTGATGGCATAGCGGCGATCGTGCCCCGGACGGTCTTTTACGAAAGTGATTAGCGACTGGGGCGGCGTGGGCAGGCTGGGCGCGAGTTCCGCCATCAGATCGCAGAGTTGGTGCACCAGGTCGATATTTTTCACCTCGTTGTTGCCGCCGATGTTGTAGGTTTCGCCTGGTGTGCCCTGGTGAATCACGGCATCCAGCGCCCGACAGTGGTCGCCCACATACAGCCAGTCGCGCACGTTTTGCCCGTCGCCATACACGGGCAGCGATCGCCCCATCAAAATGTTGATGCACATCAGGGGAATCAGCTTTTCGGGAAAGTGGAACGGGCCGTAGTTGTTAGAGCAGTTGGTAATCAGTGTCGGCATCCCGTAGGTGTGGAAATAAGCCCGCGCCAGGTGGTCGCTGCCTGCTTTGGATGCCGAGTAGGGACTGTTGGGGGCGTAGGGCGTGGTTTCGCTAAACGCCGGGTCTTCGGGATTGAGGCTGCCGTACACTTCGTCGGTGGACACATGCAGGAAGCGGAAGTGGTCGGGCTTGCCTGCGCCGTCCCAATATTGCCGAAACGCATCCAGCAGCGTGAACGTGCCGACGATGTTGGTCTGCACAAATGCACCGGGGCCCAAAATCGAGCGGTCTACATGGGATTCTGCCGCCAGGTGCGCCACCGTGTCGATCGCCTCTTCGCGAAGTAGGGACTCGATTAGCGGGCGATCGCAGATATTGCCCTGCACAAACCGAAAGTTCGAGTTTGCATCCAGCGGCTCCAGCGTTTTGCGGTTGCCTGCATAGGTGAGCGCGTCCAAGACGATAAGGCGATCGCCCGGATATTTTTCCGCCCAGTGGTAGACCAGGTTCGACGCGATGAAGCCAGCGCCGCCAGTGATCAGAATGCGACGGGGAGAGCGAGAGGTTTGAGTCATGGGGTGTTGGGGTATTGGAGTGTTGGGGTGATGGGGTGTTGGGGTGTTGGAGTGATGGGGTGTTGCTCCATTACTCCATCACCCCATCACTCCCTGACTACGCCAGGTCGATCTGGCAGTCGTCGCCGATCATCAGCCGCAGGGCTTTGGGACGCTGGGGGGCAACGCGCAGGTTCGCCCGCTGACCGATGACGCTATCTACAATGCGCTGATGAATGCCCGCGATTTTTGCACCTTGGAGGATCACGCTATGCTCCAAATCTGCCTCGATGAGCGTCACGTCATCGGCAATGCTGCTATAAGGCCCAATGAAGCAGTTTTCGATGTGGCAGTGCTTGCCAATTGACACGGGCCCACGAATCGTAGAGTTCACGATTTTGGAACCTTCGCCGATTTCGACGCGACCAGAAATCTGGCTGCCTTCATTCACGTCTCCACGAACGTTAGACTGCAAGTAAGTATCCAGGATCAGGCGGTTTGCTTCTAGCAGGTCGTCTTTTTTCCCAGTATCCAGCCACCAGCCCTTAAGGTTAAAGGCTTCCACTTTTTGATTCAGATCGATCAGCTTTTGGATGGCGTCGGTGATTTCCAGTTCGCCGCGTGGGGACGGCTGAATTTGGGCGATCGCCTCATGAATCTTGGGCGAAAACAGATACACCCCCACCAGCGCCAGGTTGGATGGCGGCACCTTGGGCTTTTCCACCAGTCGAATAATGCGTCCGGCTGCATCGACTTCTGCCACCCCAAACGCGGTTGGATTGGGCACTTCGCACAGCAGCGTCAGCGCATCTAGCGTATTGGCTTTGAACTGATCCACCAATCCGCCCAGGCAGCCTTCCACGAGGTTGTCGCCCAGGTACATGACAAACGGTGCGTCACCCAAAAACGGCTGGGCAATTTTGACTGCGTGGGCCAGTCCCGCTGGCTGTTCTTGCAAAATGTAGGTAATCTGTGCGCCAAACTGTTCGCCGTTGCCTGTTTTGGCTTTCACTTCTTCGCCGGTTTCGGGGCTGATGATGATGCCAATTTCTGTAATGCCACAGGCGGTGATCGCCTCCAGTCCATACCAGAGAATCGGCTTATTAGCGACGGGAACCAGTTGCTTTGCACCCGTGTAGGTCAAAGGTCGCAGGCGCGTGCCTTTGCCGCCAGAGAGAACGATGGCTTTCATGGGGGTCACCAGAGTTAGGAATGGGCAGGAACGTGAGCGTGCAGGTCAGCGAGCATTCGGCGGAGGCTGTGTCGCCAATAGGGGAGATAGTCACCCAGCAGGGCAGCCGTCTTTTTGCCCGACAGGACGGAATAAGCGGGGCGGGGCGCAGGCAGGGGATATTCGTCAGTGCTGATGGGAATAACACGCTGCACGGCTAGCGGATAGCCCAGCGC
>RFIF01000358.1 GCA_003695655.1 Cyanobacteria bacterium J069 | reverse complement strand
TGGGTGATCTGCTTGCAAAACGAATTTTAGGTTTGTTGAAGCGTCGGCCGCGTCCGGCAACTTCTCAAACGGCGGGTTTTACGCTGACTGAGCTGCTCATCGTCGCAATCATTAGCAGCATTATCATTTCCGGTCTGATGTATCTGGTTGTGGAATTGCTGACCGCCGACCAGCGAGAAGCATCCCGCTCTGAAACGCAGCGGGAAATGCAGCAAGCACTGGACTATATTTCGGCCGAGCTGCGCGAAGCTACATTTGTCTATCGCGGGCGTTGCCTGGGAGCAGGCATTCCAGCCAACGCGGCTGCCGTGCCGCCAGAACCCGGATGCCCCGGCTTGCAGGCTGCGCTAGCGGGAGCTTTACCGGCTAATACCACGCCAGTTCTAGCCTTTTGGAAGCAAGACCCTTTACCCAATGCCCTAAGGGAACGCTGCCGGACAACGCAGGTGGTCGCAGGAAACTATCCGGTTCCTTGTGTGACGGGCAGTTCCTATTCTCTAGTGGTGTATTCGCTAAATACGGGCAACCCAACCAATCTGTGGCGTGGTCGGGCGCGGATTACTCGCTATGTGTTGCAGGAGTTTACTCAATCTGGAACGAACTGGAGCAAAACTGCGGGCTATGTGGCTCCGTCGGGTGGCGCGTTTGCAAGCTGGCAGCCCGCAAGTGGAGAGACGCTGACTACCAATGGCTCAAACCCCGCAGTGCTTGTAGATTTTGTGGACGATGGACAGGCGGCTAATGCCTTGGGCGTGCCTGCACCTGCCTGCTCAGCGGGATACAATCTTTCCCCAGAAAATGCGATCTACCGCGGCGGTCTGTATGCCTGCGTCAGTAATGAAACTGCAACCAGCCAGTTCCGAGATGTTTCCTTGTTTATTCGGGGAAATGCGTTTGGGCGTCCTAGTATTGCGTCTGACCGAGAATTTACGACGACTTTGCAGACTCGCGTTTTGGGTCGCGCAGTGCTAGAACGGAACCCGTCTAGTGCAGGGCCCTAGCGTCGCCTAGCAGCAGCAGTTTATGCCTGTTTTCGTTGAACGGTATCCCAGGAGGCGCGTGATGAAGCGGTTTTTACGATGGCATTCATATCAGATTCGACAGGATGCTCAAGCGTCTGCGGGTTTTACCCTGACCGAGGTGATTGTGGTGATTGTGATGGCACTGGCGCTGGCGGCGATCGCCGCTCCGAGCTGGGTGGCGTTGCTCAATCGCCAACGCCTGGGCACCGCTACAAACGACGTGCTGCAAGCGCTTCGCCAGGCACAAGATGAAGCAATTCGGACGCGCTATCCAAAACAGGTGACGCTGAACACAGGCGCTAACCCCACAATCACCGTGCTGAACGAGGTGCGGCGCGTGGGTCAAGGTAGTGTCAGCCTGGAAGTCACTCCGACAGCCGCCACAACGATCACGTTTGGGTCAACAGGCGGCCCGATTACGAGTCCTCAGGACATTACGCCGCCTACAAACCTACCCATTTCGATCGCAGTAACTGTTCCTGCTGGGGCAGGCATTCGGCGTTGCGTGGTGATTGAAACGCTATTGGGCAGTATGCGAACGGCAAACAGGGGTGAAGCTGGCTGCACTTAAGGGTTTACCGCGAGATTAGAGAAACCGGATCAAGGATCGCAAATGCTGTAAAGCAATAAAAACGGGGAGGCCAGTGGCCTCCCCGTTTTCGTTTATCAACTGTCTAGATTAGGACTTACGCAGTTGGACGATTTTTCGCGGGCTGCGCCCGCGAAAAATCATCCAGAATCTATAGAACTCGTTTCAACTGCGTAAGTCCTGTAGATATCAACATATCAACTGTCTAGAAGACTCTACAAGCCTTGCAGCAGGCTGATTAGGCCTTGATGGGTGGCGACTTCTAGTACCAACATCGACACAAAGCCAATCATTGCCAGGCGACCGTTGAGCTTTTCGGCATATTCTGTGAAGCCTGTGCGCACTTCGCTGTCCACATACATTTGGGGTTCAACAGCGTAAATGTTTTGCCTGCCTCGCTCTTCTGTTACGACGCCTCTCATGGCTAATCTCCTAAAAACTTATGTAAACAAATGTAACGTATTTACTAAGAATTGTAAACATTTTAGAGAAAATGTTTATGAAGGCGATCGCCCTTCTACAAAAGGGCAGCTTTTATGAGTTAACTGTGCCGCTAGGATAGAAGCGCTCAAGCAAGTCTAGGACGGATGACCTTGATGATTGATCGAGACTATTGCCAGCTCATGGCGCAATATAACCAGTGGATGAACCGCAAGCTATACGCCCTTTGTGCGGAGATTCCGGATGGCGATCGCAAGCAAGATCGGGGCGCATTCTTCAAATCTATCCACGGTACGCTGAACCATTTGCTTTATGGCGATCGCGCTTGGCTGGGGCGGTTTACCAACGAACCCTTCTCTACGCCGCTTGGCGAAGAACTGTATGCAAACTTTGACGATTTGTGGCGGGCACGGGAGCAGTGTGATGTAGAACTTTTGGGCTGGGCACAAGGTGTTACCACAGACTGGCTAACCCAACCATTCCACCATCGCAGCAGGGTAGACGGTCAACTCCGGACGCTCCCGACCTGGACGCTAGTCACCCATTTGTTTAATCACCAGACCCATCATCGCGGACAGCTCACCACACTGCTATCGCAACTGGGCATTGACCCCGGCGTCACTGACCTGCCCTGGCTACCCGGCCTGGCCTCAATCACACAAGATTAATGCTGAAATGAATGTCAAACAAGATTCCTCAACAAACAAGATTCCTCCGGGACTTACGCAGTTGAAACAAGTTTTATAGATTTCTGAATGATTGTTCGCGGGCTGGCCCACGAAACAATCATCCAACTGCGTAAATCCTAAAAATCTTTCAACGAAGCACTGCAATTTCCATAGCAGCGGCTGAAGTAATCCTCGTTATATATCGCGGGGATATCGCGAGCGTCATTCCTGCCCATAGCCACCTCTTGCAACTATCGAAGCTGGCGAATTAACCGCGCGAATTAACCGTGCGAATTAACCTCGCGAAACATAGGTGCAGCAATCCGCATCTTGGGATATGGTGGAGTCACAGTAAGAATTTGTGATTGCATCCCTAACAGGACTTACGCAGTTGAAACGAGTTTTATAGATTCTGGATAATTTTTTGCGGGCGCAGCCCGCGAAGAATTATCCAACTGCGTAAGTTCTACCTAATTTTGATGCCAAATTTGACTTTATGACTCATCCAGCCCGCGATCCTGCCATTCTGGATGCCGTGGCACTGCTCATCGGCTACGGGTTCGATTTGGACGGCTTTGCGGCGGATTACTTGGTGAGCTACTGGGCGGTAAACCATCCGGCGCATTGGATTCGGGCGGCGATCGTAGAAGCGCTATATCAAGGGCGTTATCGTGCCGTGTCTGTTGGTCAGATTTTAGCCGTGTGGCGGCGGCGTGGGCAGCCAATTCTCCACTACACGCCCGACTTTGAGCGAGTCGTCAGCGGGCGATTTGGCGGGTTTGCGGTATCGACAATTGCAGCGACAGAAGGGCGAGTCCGAGATGGATCGCCACCCGAATCGCCCAGCCACTCTGCACCCACTAGCGCTTCTGCGGCTCAGGTCAGCCCTAATCAAGAAACTGGTGATCTTCCTCAAGAAACGGATCAATCTCAGTCTGAGAGTGCAGAATCGTCTCAGGAACCGTCAGCAAGCTCTGTAAAAGGTGAGGAATTGTCTGGGTTGCCTGATGGTTCGTCCCAACATGCCAACCCTTCTGAACATGCCAGCGTTTCTGAACGAAATCCTGGCGTGCAACTTGAAGCAGATTTTGAGGCAGCAGCTAAAGACTACACCGACAATGATTCTGAGCTGGATTCATCAACCTGGTGGAATCGAGGCAGCGCGGCGCAGAACCCGATTCATCAATACGTTCCCATTATTCCCCGCATCGAAGCATCAGCGTTTTATGCCAAGCTGCGGGCCGTTGCCTGTGGCAGAGATGAAACTGGCGAAGCAGGCGCAGTCCTCGTAGCAGACGGTCATACGCTGGCAAAGCCTGCCATCTTGCGGAATAGCCCGCTGCTGGGCAGCATGGAGCAAGCAAATTTGGGCGAACAGAACTAGACGAACAGAACTAGACGAACAGAACTAAGCGCCTGCTATCGAAAGTTTTGCGAAGAATTTTCTGGTTTCGCAATCGGTTGCTTGGATTCTCCTGCCAGGGATGGTATAACAAACGCAGCTAGGGGTGCCTGAACTGTTCAGGCTGAGATTACACCCTGAGAACCTGAGACTGGTTAGCACCAGCGGAGGGAAGCTGTTTATCTGAGGAACCAAATATGAGAGCATCCTGGGTCGCCAAGCGACGCGGACAGAGCAACGTGTCTCAAATGCACTTTGCTCGACAAGGCGTTGTGACGGAAGAAATGCAGTTTGTAGCCGAGCGTGAGCAGTTGCCCGTAGAACTGATCCGCTCGGAAGTGGCGCGGGGGCGACTGATCATTCCTGCCAATGTGAATCATGTGAACCTGGAGCCAATGGGCATTGGCATTGCCACGCGATGCAAGGTGAATGCCAATATCGGCGCGTCGCCCAACTCTTCCAGTTTGCAAGAAGAAGTGGACAAACTGAGGCTGGCGGTGAAGTATGGCGCAGACACGGTAATGGATCTGTCCACGGGCGGCGGCGATCTAGACGCAATTCGCTCGGCAATTATTGCTGCATCGCCTGTTCCCATTGGCACGGTGCCGATTTATCAGGCGCTAGAGAGCGTCCACGGCAATATTGAAAAGTTGACCCCCGACGACTTTTTGCACGTTATCGAAACGCACGCCCAGCAAGGGGTGGACTACATGACGATTCATGCGGGGATATTGATTGAGCATTTGCCGCTGGTGCGCGATCGCCTCACGGGAATCGTCTCTCGTGGCGGCGGCATCATTGCCCGCTGGATGCTGGCTCACCATCAGCAAAACCCGCTCTACACGCACTTTCAGGACATCATCGAGATTTTCAAAAAGTATGATGTGTCCTTCAGTCTGGGCGACTCGCTGCGGCCGGGCTGCCTGCACGATGCATCCGACGCGGCCCAGCTTGCGGAATTAAAAACGCTCGGACAACTCACGCGCCAGGCATGGGAATCGGACGTGCAGGTGATGGTCGAAGGGCCAGGACACGTCCCGATGGATCAAATTGAATTTAACGTGAAAAAGCAAATGGAGGAATGCTCCGAAGCACCATTTTACGTATTGGGGCCGCTCGTCACCGACATTGCGCCGGGATATGACCACATCACCTCGGCGATTGGGGCGGCGATTGCTGGATGGCACGGCACCGCGATGCTTTGCTATGTAACTCCCAAGGAACACCTCGGCTTGCCCAATGCTGAAGACGTGCGAAATGGCTTGATTGCGTACAAAATTGCTGCCCACGCCGCCGATATTGCTCGCCATCGCCCCCATGCCCGCGATCGCGACGATGAGCTATCTCGCGCCCGCTACAACTTTGACTGGAATCGCCAGTTTGAACTGTCGCTCGATCCGGAGCGTGCCCGCGAATATCACGACGAAACGCTGCCCGCCGACATCTACAAAACCGCTGAGTTTTGCTCGATGTGCGGGCCGAAGTTTTGCCCGATG
>RFIF01000036.1 GCA_003695655.1 Cyanobacteria bacterium J069 | reverse complement strand
GGTTGGGGGTTGGGGGTTGGGGGCGTCCTGGAGGGTTCTGGCTGCGGCTGGAGTCTCGAAGCCGCCTGCTTCGGCGAGAGTATAGAGCGGTCGCCCGCGGACATCTTCGTAAATCCGGCCGATGTATTCGCCTAAAATGCCGATGCAGATGAGCTGCACCGCCCCCAGAAAAAAAACGGCGATCGCAATCGTGGCAAACCCTGTTAGTGGCGACCCCGCTTCAAAAAAGCGCCAGTAAATCACCAGACCCATCATCAGCAGGGCGATCGCCGCCGCCGCCATGCCCATGTAGGTCGAAAGTCGCAGCGGAATGATGGAAAAAGACACTAACCCGTTGATCGCCAGCGCCAGCGATTTGCGAAAGGTGTACTTCACGTCTCCGGCAAACCGGGGGTCACGATCAAATAACACCGCAGTCTGCCGGAAGCCCACCCAGGCGCGCAGTCCGCGAATATAGCGGTTGCGTTCGGGCATCCGATTTAGCAAATTCACCACGGCGCGATCCATCAGGCAAAAGTCGCCCGTGTCGGTGGGAATGTCCACATCCGCCAGGTTTCGCAGAATGCGATAAAAGCCATAGGCCAGCCCCCGCTTAAGCAAGCCTTCTTTTTTGCGGCGTGTCCGCTGGGCATAGACCACCTGATAGCCCTGCTGCCACTGCTCCACCATTTGCAGGATTAGCTCAGGCGGGTCTTGCAGGTCGGCGTCCATGGTCACCACAGCCTGTCCACGGGCAAAGTGTAGACCAGCCGTCACGGCCGTCTGATGTCCAAAGTTGCGGGCAAAGCTGAGATAGCACACGCGGGGATCTTGCTGATGCAGCTCGCGCAGCATCAACAGCGTGCGATCGCCACTGCCATCATCAATTAAAATCAGCTCCGCGTCCCCGTCTAGCGAATCCATGACCGTTCTAACTCGACGATACAGCTCTGAAATATTCGCTTCTTCGTTGTAGACCGGCACAACGATGGAATATCGTAGTTCGCCGCCCATCCGCGATCGCCTCCCGCGCGCTGACTGACTCTCTAGTTTAACGGTCGCAGCCACGACCCGGTATTTCCCTGACTCTCCTGAAAAAACGCAAAAGAAAAGGCACCCCCTGACGGGAGTGCCTGCAACCAGCTAACGCTTAGGGATTACTAGGCGGCTGGTCTAGCGGAGAGACTCTAGCTGATGCTGGCATGGCTACGGTCGTAGCTTTCCCAGAAGCCAGGCTGCACTTTGCCCTGAATATGTCCCCAATATTGGCTCGTAGTATCAGGATTCAAACCAACATTCGCAGCCAAACGGCTCAGCATCACCTGCTGGCGACGCTTTACCATTTTGTGATGGCTCATCATCAGCTCACGCGCCTGTTCTTGGATTGATACAGTTGCCACGGGTGCTGCTACCGGGGTAGCCACCGCCGCCGCTTCGACCGGAGCCTCTACCGCAGCAGGTAGGTTCGCAGCGGGTAGGTTAGTGCTGTACTCGTTGCCCCGGAACTTCAGCTCAGTGGTCGTCGGATGGCTGTTGTTCAGGTTGAGCGGTTGAGGGTTGTAGTTGTAGACAACGCCACGATAGGTGAGTTTCATAGGATTCGCCTCTTTTTGAAGGGTAAAGGTGAGGCGCGTTCCTTCGGGATTTCTCCCTACTTCCGTCTCTTCCAACCATTCGAGCTAATGTTTTAAGCCGATCTGGAAAGAGATGAACGATTCGTTTCTGTATCTATTGTTACTGTTTTGCATGAGTCTGTCAAGGGTTCTTGGCATTGTTTCGCTTAATTTTTTTACAAATCACCCAATCGGGCGATCGCCTATGCGGCTGGGCGAACCAGCATAAACTCCTGGTAAATGTGCCACTGGGTGCCGTCGTGCTGCAACAGCGTCAGGCGATCGCTCTCAAACTCCAGGCTCACAGGCTGCTCTTTGAGCCAGCTCCAGGCCTGCTGAAACTTGTCTGGGGTAAGATTGCGCGAGGCAACCGTGAGATGGGGCGTAAAACTGCGTCGTTTTGCTTTGGGATCGATGATGCCCAGGGTGTGTTCCAGATGCTCTGCCAATTTGCTTTGAAACGCTAACAGTCCGGCGGTTTTCTCAACATGGACATACAGCACCCGCGACGAAAACTGACCAAACCCCAGCAGGTGAACGGGAATGCTCGTTTGCTGTTGGGAAAAGGTAGATAGCTCATCGACGAGTCGGTCAGCCCGAGCGGGCGACCATTCAAACGGTGGCTGGAGCGTAACGTGGGGCGGTGCTTTGGCGGTATAAGTCTGAAAGCGATCGCCCAATTCTTGAATCACGCCGTTGGCATAGTCTTGAATTGCGGGTGGGGGAATCAGCGCAATAAAAAAGCGGGCGGTTGTATCAACCATGTTAGGTATCAACCATGTTAGGAAGAAGGGGCAGGGGTATTACATGGCACTAAACCGGGGATGCGATCGCAAAATGGTCGGCTCAAACTCTTGTGACCACTGAATAAAAGACTCAGATAGCGCCTCAGGAGTTCGTTGGGTCAGCAGAGCGGTATAGCGGTTCTTTTGCCGCACCACGACGGCTTGATAGTCTGCACCGTGAATGACCGCATGGCGAAAGCCATCCAGCTTGAGCGAAGACATCAACAATGATTGCAACCCCAATGCTTGGAAAATCGTCTGCACCCAGCTCACGTCGCTGCTTTCGTGGGTGGTGAAGTATTCCTTGGGCAGTCCGCTCAGATCAAAAATAGCCGCCCCAATCAAATCATCAGCATAGGTGCTGCTTCCAGATCCTTGGCTTTGCGTCTCTTCCATAGCGGGGCTGCTAACCATCAACGGGGCTTGAAGATGCATCGTGGGCGGACTGGCAACAGGGTTTCACACCGACTCACCTTAGGCTAAAAGACCTCATCCAGAAAGCATCACACTTTCATTATTCCCAATCTAGAAACGGAAGCACCGGAGAACGACCGTGGAATTGCTCGTTGCGCCACGGCCAAGTGTAATGTTTGCATGATGCAAAAGCGCCGCAATATAACGTTTTTAATAAGAGCTTTGATGGCGGCTAATCGGCGATGGCTGGCGGCGCTTGTCGAAACCGTATCAGATCATGCTCTATGGCTAGAAGATGGGCGACACACCACATACACCAGCAAAATACACCAGCAAATTATGTTCTCTGGTTACTCTGGTTAAAAGGTGGGCGACTTAAAAGATGGGCGACACACCATATACGTCAGCAGCCCAACAAACGGCAGCAGCCGCGCCGTCCACAGCATTCCTGGATTGACCCACTGGCGGCGCGCCATGTCGTCGGGCACCAGCCATCCTTGAAATAGCCAAAACACTAGCAGGTCTACGGCAAAAGAGTAGGCCAGGCGATCGCCCTTCAGAATCGCCATCATGCTGGCCCAGCGCGTTGGCCAGTCACCAAAATCAGACCGGGCAAAGACCGCCCAACCGAGCGAGCAAAGGGCGATCGCGCCCAGCATTAGTGGCCACAGACGACTCTCGGAAACGCGCTCCCAGCGGCTCAGCGGCAGGCTGGGTGGCTCAGGATTTGCCCGCCGCAGCGCCAGCCACGGCAGATAAAACACGTTGGTCAAAAACGCCGTGCCCACAAGAAATGGGAAAATGGGCACTCGCTGCCCGCGCCCATCCAGCGCAAAGCCCCAAAACAGCAGCCCCCAGCCGACCGTCAGGTTAAACAGCGCCTCCAGCATGGGATGCAGCACCGGAGCCACCGAGGGGAACACCGCAGGCAGCACGAGTCCAAAATTGAGGCTGAGGGCGATCGCCTCTTGCAGCGTGGCGGGCGAGGTGTGCAGCAGCGACGGCCCCGGCGGCAAATCGCTCAGCAGCAAATAGCCCACGTAGACAATCCACACCGCCCACAGCAGCAGCGAGACTGTCCAGTTTTGAGGAGGGCGATCGCCCGACGAAACAGCAGCTTGCGACTCGGCGCTAGACATCAATCCCTCCTCAGCAACTCCCCAGATTTCACACTGCCCCTAACCCCCAACTCCTAACCC
>RFIF01000357.1 GCA_003695655.1 Cyanobacteria bacterium J069 | reverse complement strand
CTGCTGGGGTGGGACGCTCATCTCGGTCACGCCCGCTGCCCTTGCCTTTACCCTTGCGCTGCTGGCGATCGCCCGTCCGCTCATCCGATCGTTCGCGGGGCGCATCTTCCCCGACGGGGCGCTCACCCTTCTTAATCGGGCGGGGCTTATTGCCCCCTGAAGCAGCGCTCGGAGTGGGGGTTTCAGGGGCTTCCTGCACCTGACGCTCAGTTTTCTTAATAGGACGCTCAACCATAACGCTCAACTATACCCTGCCGCAACAATCATTTGACTATCTGTTAATCGTAACAGCGCAGGTCAAACGCGACTGAGATTCATGCTGATTTTGCGAGTACGGCGGTCATGGCTCGCGCATAACTTAGGGCAATTTCGCCATATCCATCAGAATTTGCTGAGCACTTTGCAGCGCATCTGGCCCTGCTGGATGACGCTGGCGATAGCTGCCGTCGGGCTGAAGCTCCCAGGCTTGACGATTGTCTGCCAGCAAAATGCCCAAAATTTCTTGCAGATCTTTGGCGATCGCCTCATCCTCGATCGGCGTAACGGCTTCCACCCGGCGATCCAGATTGCGCGGCATCCAGTCGGCGCTGCCAATATACACGTCTTCCGCACCGCCATTGTAAAAATAGAAGATGCGAGAATGCTCCAAAAATCGACCCACAATACTGATGACCCGAATGCGATCGCTCACGCCCGCCAGCCCCGGTCGCAGACAGCAAATGCCCCGCACAATCAGGTCAATCTGTACCCCTGCCTGCGACGCTTCATACAGCGCCACAATCAGCGCCGGATCGACCAGTGCATTCATCTTGGCAACGATGCGGGCATGGCGACCTGCCAGGGCAGCTTCGCGCTCTCGATGGATCAAGGCAAGGAGGCGATCGCGCAAATCAGTCGGGGCAACCAGCAGTTTGCGATAACTCTGCTGGCGCGAATAGCCCGTCAGCGCGTTAAACAGTTCGGTCACGTCGGCTCCCAAATCTTCTCGACAGGTCAATAATCCCAGGTCGGTATATAACCGTGCCGTTTTGGGATTGTAGTTTCCCGTGCCAATGTGGACATAGCGCCGCAGCCGATATCCAGACGCATCGCCCCGTGCATCGCCCCGTCCATCTCCTTCCTGCCTCACCACGAGCATCAGCTTTGTGTGCGTCTTTAGCCCCATCAGTCCATAGACGACGTGAACCCCCACCTGCTCTAGCTTGCGGGCCCACTGGATATTATTTTCCTCATCAAACCGCGCCTTCAGCTCTACCAGCACCGCCACCTGCTTGCCATTTTCTGCCGCCGCAATTAAGGCATCCACAATCGGCGAATCGCCCGACGTTCGATATAGCGTCATCTTAATCGTCAGCACGTCAGGGTCGCGGGCTGCCCGCTGAAGAAACGCCTGCACCGACGACGAAAACGACTGAAACGGATGGTGCACCAGCAAATCGCGCCTGCGAACCAGCGCAAAAAAGTCTTCATCGGTCGTATATTCAGACTCGGTGAGCCGCCGCAACCGGGGATGCACCACGGGCTTCCAGGGGGCGTCTTTGAGCCTGGGCAGGGGCAGATCCACCAGCGCCATCAGATCGCTCCCGCCCAGCAGCCCCACCACGGGATATACGTCGGCGTCGCCCAGCCCCATTTCTACCATCAGCGTTTGGCGAATCGCGGCGGGCATTGACTCGTGGATCTCTAGCCGCACCACCGACCCCGCAAATCGCCGCTTGCGAAGCTCCTGCTCGATCGCCTGGAGCAAGTCATCGGCTTCGTCTTCCTGCACCTCTAGATCTGCGTTGCGCGTCACGCGAAACACATGACATGCCAGCACGTCCATGCCCGGAAACAGCTTTTCTAAATTGTGAGCAATAATTTGCTCTACCGGCACGCCCATCCAAACGGGCGTTTGCTTGCGGCGCTGAAGCTCTAGCGGCAGGGGCACAAATCGGGGCAGCGAATTTGGCACCTTGAGCCGGGCAAAGTGGCTGATCTCATCCTGCTTTCCCTGGACGACCACCGCCAAGTTGAGGCTCAGGTTGGAAATGTGAGGAAAGGGATGCCCCGGATCGACCGCTAGCGGCGTCAGCACTGGAAAAATGCGTTCTTCAAAATACTGCCGGAGATAGCGCTGCTGAGCCTGATTCAGGGCTGCATAGTCCAGCAGATAAACCCCGTGGGTAGCAAGCTGGGGTCGCAAGGCTGACTGTACATGCTGATGTTGCTTGGTTACGAGGGGCTGGAGCTTTTGGCAGATCGCCTCAAGCTGCTCTCGCGGTGTGCGCCCGTCGAGCGATCGCCGATCGACCTGAGCCTGAATCTGGCGCTTAATACCCGCCACCCGCACCATAAAGAACTCGTCCAGGTTGCTGCTAAAGATTGCTGCAAACTTAAGCCGCTCTAGCAGAGGCGTGCGATCGTCGATTGCCTCATGCAGCACCCGCGCATTAAATTCGATCCAGCTCAGTTCGCGGCTGAAGTAATAGTACGGGTCAGACCAGTTGGGTGGAAGCGGCTGGGTAGAAGACACGGGTATCTGAAGCGGAGGGGCTGAAACAAACGAGTCTGTAGCGAGGTTGGACAGCCAATCATATCAAACTATTATCTACTCATTTTGAGGCTCAAGATGCTCAAAACACCTCGTCTTCGCGTCCCACCCACCATTCGCCAAGCTGCATCAGATCACGGTGCACATCGGCCAACGCCTGGACATAGGCTTCCGGAGACAGGCTTTCTCGCTGCTCCTGCAATTTTTTAAGCCGCAGTTGGGCCAGGAGCCACGGCTGATGCAGGCGATCGCTTTCGGTCATGTATCGCGCTAGGTCTTGGCTATTCATAGGGGTCAGGGGTTAGGGGTCAGGAGG
>RFIF01000356.1 GCA_003695655.1 Cyanobacteria bacterium J069 | reverse complement strand
CTATTCACCTGGAATAGCTCTACAGCAGTCCTGAGCGCCTTCAAGCCTTCAGAAGACGGCTCTGGCGATTGGATTATGCGGTGCTACGAATCGCAGGGAGTGCCTGGGGACATTTATTTTTCGGAGGGGGGGATTTCCGAGCAAGGGGCGATCGCCCAGGTGATCAGCGCAACTCCCACAAATTTACTAGAGGAGGCAGGAGAGGCAGAGAGCAAAGAGGGGGCGATCGCCCTTCGTCCGTGGCAAATCCTCACTCTCCGCCTCACCCTGCAAACCGCGCCTCACCCCCAACCCCTGCGTCCTAACACCTAGTCTTCATGGTCTTCAAACGGATCGTCCAATTGCTTAGACGGCGGGCCAAACGCAGTGTAAATCGCTGCGCCAGTGATGCCGATCAGGATCGCGGTAACGGAAATACTAAGAACTGTTGCAGAGTCCATGAGCCGATCCAATTTGTGAGTCGTATTCTAATACAATATTACAAAAGTTAAATTTAACGATTGCTTGCAGGTACCCATGGCACAACGCACTCGCTTGGGAGATATCCTTCGCCCCTTAAATTCTGAATACGGTAAGGTGGCACCCGGTTGGGGCACGACCCCGGTAATGGGAGTTTTCATGGCGCTGTTTCTTGTATTTCTGCTGATTATTTTGCAGATTTACAACTCGTCTCTCATTTTGGAAGATGTCAACGTAGATTGGCGCAACCTGGGCAGCTAGACTTTCTCTGCTCGCCTCTGACGCATATTTATGAGAAAGCCCCAGCATTGCCGGGGCTTTTTTATTCTGCTTTTTAGCTTCAGAAACCACGCGCAAGACCGTCTGGACTTTTAAACCAGATCTCGATCGGTCAAGATTTCGTAGCCTGTTTCCGTCACCAGCACGGTGTGCTCAAACTGAGCCGACAGCGCGCGATCGCACGTCACCACCGTCCAGCGATCGCCCAGCACTCGCGTCAGTTTTGACCCCGCGTTGACAATTGGCTCGATCGCCAGCGTCATGCCCGCCCGCAGCTTCACATTCGGCATCTGGTGCGTGCGGAAGTTAAACACCGACGGCTCCTCATGCAGGTTACGCCCGACGCCATGGCCCGTATAGTCTTCCACCACCGTAAACCCATTGGCGTTCACATAATCCTCGATTGCGCCCGCCAAATCAAGCAGGTAAGCGCCCGCCTTCACCTGTTCAATGCCTTTATAGAGCGCTTCCTCGGCCACGCGAATTAGCTTTTCGGCGGCGGGTGTCACTTTACCCACGGCGATCGTGATGCAGGAATCGCCATGAAACCCTTCAAAATAGGCACCCGTATCCACCTTCAGCACGTCGCCCTGGCGAATCGTCTTGCGGCGGCTGGGAATGCCATGCACCACCTCGTTATTAATCGAGGCACAAATCGATGCCGGAAACCCGTGATAGCCCTTAAAGCTGGGCGTCGCGCCCATTTCACGAATGCGCTTCTCGGCATGGGCATCCAAATCGGCCGTCGTCATTCCCGGCTGCACCAAGTCTGAAATTTCCTTCAGCACCGTCGCCACGATCCGCGCCGACTGCCGCATGATCTCAATTTCGCGGGCGGATTTGATTTCTACGCTGCGCCCCTGCTTGCGGGCGCGGGGCGAGTTGATGGCTTGCGGAATCAGATCGGTGAGAATATTCATGAATGGGAGAGTTTGGAGTTTAGCTGGCGAGTTTGGCCTTCGAGAATAGCGCTCCGTCAAGCGATCGCTCCTCAAGACGAGAACAGACGGGAACGGTTGAAGCTTCCAGATGGGAATTTCAAAGCCCCAGCGTTTCTGGGATTTTTGATTGAAGTCCTTATTTACGTTACCGCATGTCTCTTGATTCAGGAGTTTCAGCGTTAGGCTGTCCTCCGGTCTTTTCGACATTGCCCTTTCCAGAGCGCCCTAATGCAGCGCCCTAATGCAGCCATAAGGCTAGATCGAAGATCGATCAAGGGGCAGACACAATTTCTTGGAGGCGATCGCGAAACTCACCCTTGGGGTGTGCGCCTTTCACCTCGCCCAGAATTTTGAACTCGCTTTCCGGCTCCTGGCAAATGATGTAGGTCGGCCAGCCCATGCCTTCTTTGTCTGGATATTGTGCCAGCAGAATTTTGCGGTATTTGCGGTAAGTTGCCGTGTCCTGCATTTTCACATCGACAAATTCCAGCCCTAGCTCTGCTGCTACTTTCTGGTCATAAAAAGCCATCTTGTGGCAGAGTCCGCAGTCTTCGGAAGAGAACTTGATCACAGTCGCGCTCATGACGGGGGTTTACCAAGAATTTATGCAAAATATGTGATTCTAGCCTTGCAGGCCTGCCTGACTCTTGAAAAGCGTTTGCAATGGATTGTCACGTAGCGATCGCCATCTAGCGGGCTGCGTAAATCTACGCGATCGCCCCATCAAGCCGCGAAAAAGTTCAGTTCAACCACGAACGTAAGTCCGAGCGGCTACACGCTACCGTATCTCTCAAACGCTCTCAGAGCTGCCCCAAAGCTTCAAGGATAAAGCTGCTATGCGGTTTGTCGATTACTTTGATCGGGTGTCGGTGATCAACTTGCCCGAACGCACCGACCGGCGGCGAGACATGGAGCAAGAGCTGCTGCGCCTGGGGTTTTCGCTGGCAGGCGACCAGGTAGAGTTTTTTGCGGCAATTCGCCCCGACCGGCCAGAACCCTTTGAAAAAATTGGCTATAAAGGCTGCTATCTCAGCCATCTCCAGATTTTGGAGCGGGCCCACTCTGATGGGCTAAACAATATTCTGATTGCTGAAGACGACCTGGCGCTATCCCCCCAGTTTTGGCAGCAAGAGCCGTCGCTGGTAGCCCAATTGCAGGCGGGTCGGTGGGATTTGGTGCAGTTTGGCTATTTGGGGACGCTGCCGGAGTTGAGCGATCGCCCGCTTGGCACGCTCCAGCCGGGGGTGGGCGAACCGATCGGCTCCCACTTCTACGCGGTTAACGGTCGGGCGATCGCTCCCCTCATTCACTTCCTCAGGGCCATGCTTCAGCGCCCGCCGGGGCATCCCGACGGGGGCCCTATGTCGCCCGATGGCGCGCTCACCTGCTTTCGTCAGCAGCACCCAGAGCGGGTTTGCTTGATTGCCCATCCCAGCCTTGGTGGGCAGCGCAGCTCCGCTAGCGACGTGTCGCCCAAGTGGTTTGACAGGGTGCCAGGGTTGCATCAGCTTGCAAGCGTGCTCAGGGAGCCGGGGTCAGGGGTTAGGGGCTAGG
>RFIF01000355.1 GCA_003695655.1 Cyanobacteria bacterium J069 | reverse complement strand
GCTTTAGGTTGTTCAGCTTTAGGTTGTTCAGCTTTAGGTTGTTCAGCTTTAGGTTGTTCAGCTTTAGGTTGTTCAGCTTTAGGCATATGGGGCTTTCGCCTCCGATCCAAGTATGCCGTTCCGAGTGCGCCGTTTGGCTGGGCGATCGCCTGACCGTCTTAGTGCCAGTTTTAACCCGTTTATGACTGGGAATGGCTCTGAGTGGACAGACGAAGATCATGTTCAGGGATGCTGGTCAGTTTAGCGAGTGACCTGAGGGTTAATGGCTAAGCTTGAAAATCGCCAGTATAAGTAAGACTGTTGAACAGCATTTGAGAGGCTAATGATTTTCTCAAGCTTTTCTTCGGGTGACTTGGCTCTACACTTTTAGCTAAGGTTTAGCCAAAGCTGTGTTTAGCCAAAGCTGTGTTTAGCCAAAGCTGTGTTTAGCCAAAGCTGTGTTTAGCCAAAGCTATGTTTAGCCAAAGCTGTGTAGCGCCTTGAAAAAGTGATATCACTGCCGATATAACTTTTTAAGGGCGATCGCATAGAGGTTTTTTAAATGAAGTCCGTCAAATAAAGTTAAATAAAATTTCAAAAAGAGTTGACCTAATTCAACATCATTTCACAATAAAAACTCATTTTTGTGCAGAGGTATCTAACCGTTAGTTTAGTGTGTCTTCGATATGCAAGTTCAAGAGCGCGTTATTAATATTCTTCTCGTAGAAGACGACGAGGTTGATGTCATGAACGTCCGTCGGGCGTTCAAGAAAAACAACATTACCAACCCGCTCTACGTTGCTACGAACGGGGTTGAGGCACTCTCAATGCTGCGGAGCGAGAACAGCAATCCTGCCATCGTGCCGCCAACTCGTCGGCTCATTCTCCTGGATTTGAACATGCCGAAGATGAGTGGGATTGAGTTTTTGCATGAGCTGCGGACTGATCCAGAACTCAAAAAAACACCTGTCATTGTGCTCACCACTTCCAACCAGGATAAGGATCGAGTAGAAGCTTATAACCTAAACGTGGCGGGCTATATTCTCAAGCCGGTCACATTTACGAATTTTGCTGAAACAATGGCGACGCTCAATCGCTACTGGATGCTGTGCGAGTTGCCCTAATTGCGGGGAGTAGTTGCTAACCTCTGCTCTGGCTCTTAATTTTGACTCTTAATTTTGAATCAGTTTTTGAGTGTATAAGTCCCTCAATTTAGAGGTCAGTGAATGTCTTTGGATGCTGCAAAGGATGCGCTGCGGCAGAGCGGCTTGATGGATGTGCCTCTAAATCTGCTGGTAGTAGATGACGACGAGATCGATCGTATGGCGGTCAGGCGATCGCTCCGTCATGCAGGTGTTAACATGACACTCACGGAAGCTGGCGACTATGCAACGGCGATCGCGGCGCTTCAAGAACGTCCTTACGACTGCGTGTTTTTGGACTATCGGCTGCCCGACCGAGATGGACTGGCGGTGGTGCAGGAGGTGCGGGGACGGGGAGACAAAACACCGCTGATTGTGCTGACGGGACAGGGCGACGAGGAAATTGCTGTAGAGCTGATGAAGGCGGGCGCATCGGACTATCTGCCCAAGTCAAAAGTGTCGCCCGAAGTGCTGGCGCGGATTCTCCGCAATGCCATCCGGATTTATCAGGCAGAACTCCAGGTAGACAGGGCCAATCGGCAGCGAGAGCAGCTTGCCCGTCAGCGAGAAGATTTTGTCTCGCGGCTGACTCACGATTTGAGAACGCCGCTGGTGGCGGCCGATCGAATGCTGAAGCTGTTTAAGCAAGATGCTTTTGGCGAAACCACGCCGGAGATGAGCGAGGCGATCGCCATTATGATCCGCGGTAATCAAAACCTGCTGCAAATGGTGAACACGCTGCTGGAGGTCTACCGCCACGACGCAGGTGAGAAAAACATGATGTTTGACACCTGCTACCTGCCGGAAATTTTGCGGGAAGTGTATCAGGAGCTAACGCCGTGGGCGCAGGACAAGCAGCTATCACTAACGTTGGCGAATGCCGTTGAGAACGGGGGGGCTGTGATGGGCGATCGCCTAGAATTGCGTCGTCTGTTTATTAACCTCATTGGCAATGGCATCAAATTTACCGATCGCGGCTCAGTCACCGTTCGCCTGAGCCTGATTGCCGCCCCCGATCCGCCGCCGAGCAGCGGTGTCGATGACGCAGCGCCCGATACAGCATCCAATCCAGCGCCCGATATAGCATTTGACACAGCGCCCTTGCGCCAGATCATGGTGGAGGTGCAGGACACAGGGCCAGGCATTTCGCCTGCGGATCAGGCCATTTTGTTTGATCGCTATCGCCAGGGCAATCACAAACGAGCAGGCAGCGGGCTGGGGCTATATCTGTCGCGCCGGATTGTGGAAGCCCACAACGGGGCGATTACGGTGAGTTCTGCGGTCGGTCAAGGCAGCACGTTCACCGTTCGTTTGCCGCTAAAGCATTGAGGACGAACAAGCCGCAAACAAGTCGGATCATCCTCCAGGACAATCCTCTGCGTGTCGAGGAGCGTTATCAACTCACCTGCGGGATCTTAAAGAATCAACCCAGTTTTACCGTCCAAGCACCTCAGGCGAGGGGCTGAAACCCTTCAGAAGCCTGACGCTTTGCCGACATCAACGACAATCCTAACCCCCTAACCCCTACTCCCTGCCCCCTAACTTCTGGCAATAGGCGTTGACTTGCAGATCAATTCCGGTAATTGCAGTGCCAACGACCACAGCAAAAGCGCCCAGATCAATCGCCTTGTGGGCCATGTCTGGGGAGGCAATGCCGCCTTCGCAGATTACGGGAATAGAGAGCGTTGCGACTAGTTGGCTGAGCAGGTCAAACCCCGGCGGTGACAAGTGGCGCGTGGCACTGGTGTAGCCGTAGAGAGTTGTGCCCACCCAATCGGCTCCGGCGGCGGCAGCGGCGATCGCACTTTCCAGTGTGTCCACATCGGCCATAACAGGCTTGCCCAGTTCAGTGTGAATCTGCTGAATCAGGCTGGCAACCGTTTCTCCGCCGGGACGAGGGCGAAGTGTCGCATCAATGGCAATCATGTCGGCTCCGGCCTGGGCGATCGCCTTGGCCTGCTGAAACTGGGGCGTGATATATACGTCACAGCCCTCAAACTGCTGCTTCCACAGGCCAATAATGGGCACTTGCACCCGCTGACGCACAGCCGCAACATGGGCCGGTGTGTCAATGCGCACCCCCACTGCGCCCTGGTTTTGAGAGGCGCGGGCGATCGCCGCAATCACGCTCGGCTCGTGCAGCGGCGAGTCCGCCGGAGCCTGACAAGACACCACCAGCCCCCCCCGCAGCGCCTCTAAAGCATCCACCGCATCCTCCACCCGCACCGCTTCATCCCTCATCCTTTTTTCTCCACCTACCGCGTTTGGAACGCCTCATCAAAGCGCCGCGTAATCGGCTCCACCAAAAAGGTCAGAATGGTACGCTGGCGGGTAACGATTTCGGCAGTGCCCGCCATGCCGGGTGTGAGATCCACAGGCTGCCCATAGACCGCAACCTGGGTACGGTTGAGGCGAATCGTGGCGGGAAACACAGGGCCAATGTCCGGGTCGATGGTGGCATTGGGGCTAATCTGCACTACTTCGCCTTCGATCGTGCCAAATTCCTGATAGGGAAAAGTTGCCAGCTTCACTTTGGCCCGCATCCCCGGCGCAATAAAGCCAATGTCGCGGTTGAGAATGCGTACCTCCAGCAGCAGCTCGCTTTCCTCTGGCAAAATCGACATCAGCTCCTTACCCGGCTGCACCGTTCCTTCCGCCAGCGTCACTTGGACGTTGTAAATCGTACCCGTCACCGGGGCGCGCACGGTGTCTTGCTCCTGGACGCGAGTCGCCTGGGCCAGTTGACCTTCGACCGTAGACAGCTCTTCCCGCCGCTGGTTGAGCTGAGCCAAAATCTCACTTTGGCGCTCAGAGCCGAGCCGATCGGCAGTTTGGCGGGCGCTGCGATAGGACTCTTCGGCCTGGCGAATAGCTTGCGTTTGGGCAATGATTTCTTGCTGGAGCGAGGCGATTTGATCCTGGGCCTGGGTCAGCCGATCTTTCGCTTCCAAGTAGTCAAACCGAGGCACCGCGCCTGTGCCAGGTTCCACCAGCGGGCGCAGGCTGCGCTCTCGTTCCTCAGCGTTGGCCAGGCTGGCGCGGGCGCTGGTCAGGTTTTCTTGTAGCCGAGCCAGACGGGCGCGGGCTTCGGCGATCGCCGCCTGTTGACCCTGGGCCTCTGCTGCTGCTGCCGCTTGCCGGCCGGCAAATTCGCGCTGGCGGGCGGCCAGCAGTTGGTCTTGCAGGTCTATGCCGGTTTGGGTTTGGCCGGTGCGCTCTGCTTCCAGGCGGGCAATGTCTTGACGAATCAGTTTTGCGGCTTCCTGGAGGCGGTTGATTTCGGCCTGGCTGACTTCCGTCGCCTGTTCCAGCAGCACGTCGCCCTGCTGCACGCGATCGCCCTCTTTCACCAAAATTTCCTCAATCCTGCCCCCCTGAAGCGCCTGAATCGGGCGGATCTGCTGCGCTGGGATGAGCGCTCCCTCAGCGGTTGCCACCTCATCCACCTTGCTGAAATGGGCCCAGGCGATCGCCCCCAACACCAGCACCGACAGCGTGCCCGCCAGCACCCGCGTATACAGCGGCGGCAACTCCTGCACCGCCTTTCCTAGCTCATAGGACAGATAATCTTCTGGCGTTGCAAACTGCTGCCGCGCCTGCCGAGCCTGGGCTGGGGAAATGGGCTGGATCATAGGGGTTGGGGGTTAGGG
>RFIF01000354.1 GCA_003695655.1 Cyanobacteria bacterium J069 | reverse complement strand
GCTGGGCATCGCTAAAAGGCAACTCGTTAAACTGGCCCAGCACCACCGAGCGCACGCCCGTTTCCGCCGAGGCGCGGCGCAGTAGCTCACTGCCATAGGCCCCCTGCTCTCGAAAGTCGATGTGCCCAATCGTGCCCGTGCGAGCCATGTAGGTGAGGTGGGCGGTGATGTGGCGGAGGTGTTCGGCTTCCGACTGTTTCGCCAGCTCGCGATATTTATAGCCGTGGGGACGAAAGAAGCCCTGCTCTAGCGTCATGCCCGTTGCGCCGTCGGGCAGGCACGAGTCGCCCATGTGAGTGTGGCTATTGTAAAACGCGGGCACAATAACCTGTGCGCCACGGTTCAGGCTTAGCTCATCAAAGCTGAGGCAGGGCGAGCCTAATTCCAGGTGAGTGATGGTGTCAGCGGTGACGGTGAGGCGATCGCACCAGTGTGGCGCTAGCTCTGGGCCGTGCAGCACAATACAGTTGGTAAATTCCAGCATGGGCAGTGGGTCGAGACGGGATAGGTCAGACGTGACATTCGATGGCGAGATGTGGCGATTCTAATCCCCGCGATGGAAAATTGTCGTAGGCATCAAGCATTTTGAAGCGCGAATTTTCCCTGATCCCTGACCCCTGACCCCTGACCCCTAACCTGTGAGCTATTGTCTCAATCCTGACTGTCCTGATCCTCGCAACGGGGGCGATCGCCGCTTTTGCCAGAGCTGCGGGATGGAGCTGGTGTTGGGCGATCGCTATCGGGCGCTAGAGCCACTGGGGGCGGGCGGGTTTGGGCGGACGTTTTTGGCGGTGGATGAATACATCCCGTCGCGGCCGCGCTGCGTGATTAAGCAACTGTTTCCGCCGAAGCCGGGGACGCGCCACGCCGCCAAAGCGCAGGAACTGTTTCAGCGGGAGGCCGAGCGGCTCGACCAGCTTGGGCAGCATCCGCAAATTCCCAAGCTGCTGGCGCATTTCGTCCAAAATGGCTACCCATATTTAATTCAAACCTATGTAGACGGGCATCCGCTGACGCGAGAACTGCTGCAAGCAGGCGCGTTTGATCAGGAGCAGGTTTGTCAGTTGCTGCGCGATCTGCTGCCGGTGGTGCAGTTCATCCACGACCATCAGGTGATCCACCGCGACATCAAGCCCGACAATATCATTCGCGATCGCCACACTGAGATGCTGACGCTGGTAGACTTTGGCGCATCGAAAATCACCACGGCTGCCAGCCTGGGCAAGACGGGCACGGTGATTGGCAGCGCAGGCTACTCTGCGCCAGAGCAGGTGGCAGGCAAAGCCACCTTCGCCAGCGACCTCTACAGCCTGGGCGTTACCTGCATTCACCTGATGACAGAGGTGCCGCCCGTTGACCTGTACTGCTTTGTGCAGGGGCGCTGGCTGTGGCGCGACTGCCTGACGCAAGCGGTCAGCGATGACTTTGCCCAGATTATCGATCGCATGATCGAACCAGCCATTAGCCGTCGCTACGATGCGGCCAGCGCGGTGCTGCACGACCTGGAACCAGCCCTGGTGTCCCTGGCGCTGCCCTACCGTCCGCCCGCGCCGCTGATTCCTTTTGCGGCAGCGGCTCCTGCCCTCTCGCCCTGGCGCTGCATCCGCACGCTGTCTGAGCACAAGCAGGCCGTTGCGGCGATCGCCCTCAATCCCAAAAGCCAGCAGTTTGCCAGCGGTAGCTTTGATGGCTGTATCAAGCTGTGGGATGTGAAAACCGACCAATCCACGGGCACGCTGCTGGGGCATACAGAACCTGTAGTGTCTTTGGTCTTCAGCCCCGACGGGCAACGGCTGATCAGCGGCAGCCTGGACGACACGCTGCGGGTGTGGAATATGCAAAACGGAGAGCTGCTGCGGACGCTGACTGACCCGTCGGATTCGGTTGTGTCGCGGTCGGTGGCGGTGAGTCCTGATGGACAGGCGGTGGTCAGCGGCAGCGACCAGCACAGGATTCGCCTATGGCACCTGGCGACGGGGCGGCTGGTGCGGACACTGGAGGAACCCCGCGCTGTGACCTGCGTGGCCATCAGCCCTGACGGTCGCCTGCTGGCCAGCGGCAGCAGCGGCAACACCGTGCGGCTGTGGAATTTGTTTACCGGCGAGTTGCTAAAAGTTTTGGAAGGGCACAGCCGCGATGTGAATGCGATCGCCTTTAGCCCCGACGGCTCGATGCTGGCCAGCGGCAGCAGCGATCACAGCGTCCGCCTGTGGAACTTTGAGACGCGCAAAGTGCAGGTGCTCAACGGACACCACGACTGGGTGAAGGCGATCGCCCTCAGTCCCGACGGCACACTCCTCGCCAGCGGCAGCAGCGACCATACGGTAAAGCTGTGGAGCCTGCCCGACGGCAAGCTCTGCCATACGCTGGCTGGCCACAGCCGCGAGGTGAATGCGATCGCCTTTACGGCAGATAGTCAGGTGTTGATTTCCGGCAGCCGCGATCGCACGATCAAGCTTTGGCGACGTTAGGATCTGCGATGCTTTGGACGCGAGTGTGTGATTGAGGCGACTGGTGAGCCAAACAGCCTTGGGGGATAATCCTCCAAAACCCCTTTTGCAGGGGACGAAGCGTCCCCCACACCCCCTCCTAAGGGTTTGTCGGTGAGAGTGAGAGGTCGCTTCGCATTGCAGAGGTGATAGGGGCGATCGCGCAGCGTCTCCTGAGAGAATCACGCAGCGCTCTCTTTGGGAGCTTCTTCAGAACAACTCCGTCCAGAGCCGTCAGCCGTCTGGCAATATGCCGACCGAGTTGCGAACGGACAGAATGT
>RFIF01000035.1 GCA_003695655.1 Cyanobacteria bacterium J069 | reverse complement strand
GTCATTACACCTAACCCCTAGCTAACCTTGCACCAGAATCGTCTCGCCTTCGACCTTGACAGGATACGTGGCCAGCGGCTGGGTGGCGGGCCCTTGCACAACTTCGCCAGTGGGAGAAAACAGGGAGTTGTGGCAGGGGCAGGCAAACAGCGTGGTTTCGCTGCGCCACTCGACGGTGCAGCCCGCGTGGGGACAGACTCGGCTGATGGCGATCAGGTCGCCGCTGTCGGGTTTCTTGACCAGCGTGATGGGGGCGGTGCCGACTTGGGTGTCGAGGCGATCGCCCGCCTGGGCAAGCTGGCTCAGCGTCCCCACGGATTCAAACGTGCCGCTGGCAGCAGGCTGGCTGGGCGGGGCAGCAGATTTGCAGGCGGGCAGGGCAGAGGTGGCGGCGCTGGCGGCGGCTAAACCCAGAAAAGTGCGGCGTTCCATAGGAGGTTGTGGGGTGAGAGAGTCGGTTGCTCTAAAATGTAAAGCACAGATTTGATCCACGCTGCGTTTACAGCGCTGTGCTTATGCATCCGACCCGCAAATTCGCGAAAGGTTTCCCAAAGGGGTTGATTAAGGGGCTGAAAGTTTTGGCGCTGCTGAGTTTGCTGGCGCTGGTGTATGTGGGACTGCAAGGAATGATAATGAGATGAGGCGTGGGGGAGATGAAGAGAGCTAGCAGTAGGACTCTCATCATCAGATCATCTCCTCATCCTTTCCCCAAGTAGCCCCACCGCCCGCCCTGCTTCACGGCCGCGCGATCGCCATGAAATGAGCCTGCATCCGCAAACTGCGGCTCCACCACAAAACTTCCTTCAAGATCGATATAGCCCCAGAGTCCGCCCAGCTTCACGGCGGCGAGTCCTTCCGAAAAGGGGTAGGCGTCTTCAAACTGGAGCGGAATGAAAACTTTTCCTTGGGGAGAAATATAGCCGTAGCGGTCTTCGTGGCGCACCAGTGCCAGCCCGTGGGTGAAGCTGAAGGTGTCGTCGAACTGGGCAGGGATGACCAGTTCTCCGGCGGAGTTGATGTAGCCATAGCGGCCGTCGATGCGGACGCGCGCCAGTCCGTGCTGAAAGGTGTGGGCCACGTCGAACTCGGCGGGAATCACCAGTGCGCCAGTCTTGTCGATGAAGCCGTATTTGCCCTGGAGCGTCACCCGCGCCAGCCCTTCCGAAAATTCGTCGGCGCTGTCGAATTGGGGCGGAATCACGACTTTGCCCGCCGGGTTGATGTAGCCATAGCGATGGTCGATTTCCACGCCGGCCAGCTTTTCGCGAAATGCCGGAGCCGCGCTTTCAAACTGGGGCTTGATCAGCCACTGGCCGCGGGTGTCGATGTAGCCGTAGTGGTGGTTTTGCTCGACCCGCGCCAGCCCTTCCGCAAAGTTTTCGGCGCTGTCGAACTGGGGGGCGATCGCCAGTTTTCCCAAATCATTAATGTAGCCCCAGCGCTGCCCGACGGAGATACGCGCCAGCCCTTCGGAAAATTCGTAGGCTCCTTCGCGGTAGATGCCGATGGGATCGACTTCGATTTTGAGCGGGATGGCAATTTCGCCGGATTTGCTGATGTAGCCGAGGCGAGGGTTCACCACCACGGCCGCCAGCCCTTCGGAAAAATTGCGCGCCAGGTCAAACTGGGGGGCGATCGCCAGTTCGTAGCGCGGCGGCTCCGGTTCGCCCAAGAAGTTCGCCAGTTCTTCGGGCGAGAGGGTCTTGACGGTGGGCGGCGCGGGCAATGCAGCCAGCACGTCCGCCACGGTTTGGAACCGCTGCTCGACCGCCTGCCGCACCATGCCATCCAGCACATCGGCAAGCTGGGCGCTGACTCGCGCCTCGTCGCGCCAGGCCACCTCGCCCGTGGCCGGGTCGCGGGGGAGCTGCTTGGGAGAATAACCAGTCAATGCCTGAATCGCCAACATTCCCAGCGCGTAGAGGTCGCTGGCAGGAACGGGCTGTCCGGCAGTTTGCTCGGTGGGCACATAGCCAGGTGTGCCCACGGTCTGCGTAAAGTGGGGCTTGCCTTCAGCATTCACCAGCAGGTGGCGCACCTGTTTGACGCTGCCAAAGTCGATCAGCACCAGCTTTTTGTCTGTCCAGCGGCGCACCAGATTTTGCGGCTTCAGGTCTTGATGCACCACGCCCTGTTCATGCGCCACGGCGAGAATTTCCAGCACCTCCCGCAGAAAGGTCAGCACTTCCTTTTCCTCACGGCGATCGCCCAAAAACAGCGACTGCCGCAGGTCATGCCCGTCGATCAGCTCTTGCACCAGATAAAACTCGCCGCTCTGCTCTAGATGGTCGTAGAGCTTGGGGATCTGGTCGTGCTTGCCGATGATGTATAGCTTTTCGACTTCGGCTTCAAAGAGCGATCGCGCCTGCGCCAGCACCGACGGCAGCTTCGACTGGGGCGGCAGCTTTTTGACCACACACTTGGGGCTATTGCGACGGTAGGTGTCCTCGGCCAGATACGTCTTGCCAAAGCCACCGCGCCCTAATTCTCGAATCGTTTCATACCGCCCGCCGATTAACATGGCCCTGCCCTACTGCGCGCTCTGGCGCTCGCCGTTACACTGAATGGCAAATCCAGCAAAATAGATGCCCTGTTTCAGAATGCCCATTTCCCGCAGGCAACTTCTCAAGCCTGAACCGCGCCACCCGCTATCGTCCACTCACCACCCGCCACTTTAAGGAAAATTAATGGAAACCGTATCGACCCGGTCGGGAAGCCCGATCCTGGCGATCGCCCCTCTCTCCGTAGAATGAATTCATAGGCCAGAGATAACCTGGCTGCATGACCTTGATCTCACCTGCCCCATCCTTCCAAACCCTGGCAGGTCAAGAGTTAGAGGTCGGGATTTAGGAGTCAGGGAGTAGAGTTTGAGCTACCCATCGTAATATTCCTCCCACCCAACATCCCAAACCCAACATCCCAAACCCAACATCCCAAACCCAACATCCCAAATCTCCCTAAACGCTATGCAACCCACCAGTCCTGATAAATTTACAGAAAAAGCCTGGGAAGCCATCGTTAACACCCAGGAAATTACCCGCCAGGCCAAGCAGCAGCAGATTGAAACCGAGCACCTGATGAAGGCGCTGCTGGAGCAGGAAGGTTTGGCCGTCAGCATCTTTAACCGGGCAGGCGTGAACGTACAGCGCGTGCGCGATTTTACCGATGGCTACATTGCGAAGCAGCCGAAGGTGTCGGGCGGTGGTTCGTCGGTGTATCTGGGGCGATCGCTCGATACGCTGCTAGATCGGGCCGAAGCGGCCCGCAAGGAGCTGGGCGACGACTTCATCTCGGTGGAGCATGTGCTGCTCGCCTATCCCAAGGATGACCGATTTGGGCGGGCACTATTCCAAGACATCCGGCTCGACGAAGCCAAGCTCAAGCAAACCGTAGAACAAGTGCGAGGCAGCCAAAAAGTGACCGACCAAAACCCCGAAGGCAAATATGAAGCGCTGGAAAAATATGGGCGCGACCTGACCGAATCGGCCAAGCAGGGCAAGCTCGATCCCGTGATCGGGCGGGATGACGAAATTCGCCGGACGATTCAGATCCTGTCGCGCCGCACCAAGAACAACCCCGTGCTGATTGGCGAACCGGGCGTGGGCAAAACGGCGATCGCCGAAGGGCTGGCCCAGCGCATCGTTAAGGGCGACGTGCCAGAATCTTTAAAAGATCGGCGTCTGATTGCGCTAGACATGGGCGCACTGATTGCAGGCGCGAAATATCGCGGCGAGTTTGAGGAACGCCTCAAAGCGGTGCTGAAGGAAGTCACCGACTCTAACGGACAAATTATTCTATTCATCGACGAAATCCACACCGTTGTCGGTGCGGGCGCAACCCAGGGCGCAATGGACGCAGGCAACCTGCTGAAGCCCATGCTGGCGCGGGGTGAACTGCGCTGCATCGGCGCGACCACGCTGGATGAATACCGCAAGTACATCGAAAAAGACGCTGCCCTAGAGCGCCGCTTCCAGCAGGTGTATGTAGATCAGCCGTCGGTGGAAGATACGGTCTCGATTCTGCGGGGTCTGCGCGAACGCTACGAAAACCACCACGGCGTGAAGATTTCTGACTCAGCGCTGGTGGCTGCCGCCATGTTGTCGAATCGCTACATTTCTGACCGATTCTTGCCTGACAAGGCGATCGACCTGGTGGACGAAGCCGCCGCCAAGCTGAAGATGGAGATTACCTCCAAGCCCGAAGAACTGGACGAGGTAGACCGCAAGATTTTGCAGCTAGAGATGGAAAAACTGTCGCTGCAAAAGGAAACGGACACCGCCTCGCGCGATCGCCTGGAGCGGCTCGAAAAAGAGCTGGCCGACCTGAAGGAAACCCAAACCGCGCTAAATGCCCAGTGGGATGCGGAAAAGGGCATCATTCAAGATATCCAGCGCATTAAGCAGGAGATCGAAAAGGTCAACATCGAGATTCAGCAGGCCGAGCGCGAGTATGACCTCAACCGTGCCGCCGAGTTGAAGTATGGCAAGCTGGCTAGTCTCCAAAAAGAACTAACCAATGCCGAAACGCGCCTAGCCCAAACCCAAACCAGCGGCAAATCCCTGCTGCGGGAAGAAGTCACCGAGTCCGACATTGCCGAAATCATCTCCAAGTGGACGGGCATTCCCGTTAGCAAGCTAGTGGAGTCGGAAATGCAGAAACTCCTACACCTAGAAGATGAACTGCACCGCCGCGTGATTGGGCAGGACGAAGCCGTGACCGCAGTGGCCGATGCCATTCAGCGATCGCGCGCCGGACTCTCCGACCCCAACCGCCCGATCGCCAGCTTCATCTTTTTGGGGCCGACGGGCGTGGGCAAAACCGAACTCGCCAAAGCCCTGGCCAGCTACCTGTTCGACAGCGAAGAGGCGATGGTGCGGATCGACATGTCGGAATACATGGAGAAGCACGCAGTGTCCAGACTGATCGGCGCACCTCCGGGCTATGTCGGCTACGACGAAGGCGGGCAGCTCACCGAAGCGATTCGCCGCCGTCCCTATGCGGTGGTGCTGTTCGACGAAATCGAAAAAGCCCACCCCGACGTGTTCAACGTGATGCTGCAAATCCTGGATGATGGGCGCGTTACCGACTCTCAGGGGCGCACGGTCGATTTCAAAAACACCATCATCATCATGACCAGCAACATCGGCTCGCAGTACATCCTCGACGTGGCGGGCGACAACAGCCGCTACGACGAAATGCGCGGCCGGGTGATTGAGGCGATGCGATCGCACTTCCGTCCCGAATTCCTCAACCGCGTGGACGAGTTCATTATCTTCCACAGCCTGCAAAAGTCCGAACTGCGGAACATCGTACGCCTACAAGTGGCGCGGCTAGAGCAGCGGTTGGAAGACCGCAAGATGGCGCTGCGCCTCTCCGACGCCGCCCTCGACTTCCTCGCCGAAGTGGGCTACGACCCTGTCTATGGCGCACGCCCGCTGAAGCGGGCCATCCAGCGCGAACTGGAAACGGCGATCGCCAAAGCCATCCTGCGCGGCGAATTCACCGATGGCGACACGATCTACGTCGATGTGGAAAATGAGCGGCTGGCGTTCAAGCGGCTCTCTGCCGAGCTGACGACCGTCTAGCAGGGATCAGGGGTCAGGGGTCAGGCGTGGAACATCGCTTGATCAGGGCTTTCACGACTTCTGATTGTCCTACCCCGCTCATCGACTGCTGTAAAGCGTCAACCTGATCAACCAGACAAACCAGCGGCGCATGGGAAATTCCAAATCCCGTGCGTCGCTCATTTTTTTTAGAATGAAAGCAATAAAGGGCAATCCCCCCAGCCCCCGACCGACGAGTGATTCCTGCCTCCTGACCCCTGATTCCTGCTCCCTGACCCCTACCATGCCGCTTCTCACCCTAAATCTGGAATCCATTGCCCTGACAGACGACCAGTTCTACGATCTCTGCCAGCGCAATCCTGAGTTTCAGTTTGAGCTAACCGCAAACGGACACCTGGTGATTATGACTCCTATTGGTGGTGAATCGGGCAATCGAGAAGCTGGGCTAATTGCTGATGTCGAGATCTGGAATCGGCACTCAAACCTAGGCTATGTCTTCAGTTCGTCCACCATTTTCAAGCTGCCGAACGGGGCGCAGCGATCGCCCGATGTGGCGTGGATTCAGCGCGATCGCTGGGAAGCCCTGTCGCCAGAGCAGCGCAAAAAGTTTCCGCCCATTGTGCCCGACTTCGTGATTGATCTGCGGTCTGAAACCGACACGCTGCCGCCGCTCCAGACCAAGATGCAGGAATATCTCGACAGCGGCGTGCGGCTGGGCTGGCTAATCAATCCCCAGGATCAGCAGGTGGAAATTTATCGACCGGGGCGGGCGGTGGAGGTGCGGAACCTGCCGACCGAGCTATCCGGCGAAGCGGTTTTGCCAGACTTTTTGCTAAGTTTGACGGAGTTTTAGCGATCGACTGTTGCAAATCTTGCAAATCTCTTTAGACCCGACGTTCGTTTTCCCTCCGCGCTTAGAATAGGAAAATTATTCTCCACCCACCCAGGAGCACTGTTATGACCCTGATCGCCGTTGTGGACTACGACATGGGCAATCTGCACTCCGCCTGCAAAGGTCTAGCCAACGCTGGAGCCGCCCCCCACGTCACCGATTCGGCTAAAGATCTAGAGCGGGCAGATGCCATCGTGCTGCCTGGTGTGGGTGCATTCGACCCGGCCATTCAGCATTTGCGCGATCGCGACTTGATCTCGCCGATCAAAGATGCGATCGCCAGCGGCAAGCCGTTTCTGGGCATCTGCCTGGGTCTGCAAATTTTGCTCGACGGCAGCGAAGAAGGCCACGAACCGGGCCTGGGCATCGTTCCCGGCATGGTGCGCCGCTTCCGCTACGAGCCGGGCATCACGATTCCCCACATGGGTTGGAACCAGTTGCAATTTAATCAGCCCCATCTGCCGTTGTGGCAGCAGCTTGCCGAAAACCCTTGGGTGTACTTCGTCCACTCTTTCTATGCCGACCCGGCTGATCCGAGCGTCATCGCCGCCACCACCACCCACGGCTCACAAACGGTAACGGCGGCGATCGCCCGCGACAACCTGATGGCCGTCCAGTTTCACCCCGAAAAATCTTCCGACACCGGCCTGAAACTGCTCGCCAACTTCGTCGCCTCAGTCCAGGCAAAAGAACTCGCGGGCGTTCGCGGCTAATCAGCCCCTTAGCAAGGCATGGTGCAGCAGGGCTGGGAGTATTGCCTAACCC
>RFIF01000353.1 GCA_003695655.1 Cyanobacteria bacterium J069 | reverse complement strand
GGCAGCGTCATATGTGTATAAGAGATAGGCGTTGAGTTTTGTGAGTTGCATGATGACGCGCTTGGCTTCGTCTAGCTCGGTCTTGAGCTGGGTGGCGATAGCAGCGTCGGCTTTGATCTGGTCGAGTTGGGTTTGCTGAGTGGAGAGTTCCGCTTCTAGGGTTTCGATCTGGCGCTGAAGAATTGCTTCGTTTGCCTGGGCAGAGTCGAGAGCGGCTTGCAGGCTGGACACATCGAGGTTGGCAGGGTTGGCAGATGCAGCAGTGACAGGAGGCTCAGGAGCGATCGCCCCGGTTGTCTCTGCCGCAGCAGTCGCTTCTGGGGAAGTTACTTCAGTGGCGTCTTCAGACGTTGATGCAGGCGTTGATACATCTGTCTGCTCCGGTTCTGTCCGCTCCAGTGTGGAAGTGGTTTTCGTGTCTTCCGAATTTTCCATGTTGCTCTTCTCCCGTGCCCCATTTGGCGCTCTCAAGCGCCGTTGTGGCTTAAATCGCTTGCGTACCATGCTATCTGTCTCAAACCTATACCATTCTCCCCCCGCCTGACTATACCGCTTCAGCAATGGCAAGTGAGGAATCCATCACGTAAATTGACGCGGGTTCATTAAACGTGAGGTTTAGGCAGGGTTGAGTAAACCACAAGAAAGCGCCATTGGAGTCTGAGAGAGAAAGACCCAACGACGCTGCCGAACTGGATAAGTTGAATTGATCGAAGGATTAACCCAGGGCGATCGCCTACAGCGGCCCCTCAAAGTTGCTGTTGGGCTGCCCCAGGTTGCTGCCGACAGGGCCCTGAGACACATAGCCGATGCGGTCGTTGCCGCCCTTGCCAATGTAGGATACGCGGACAAACTTGCGACCGCCTTCGATGTAGCTGTCCTGCGGTTCCGTTAAAAATACCGTGGCACCACCAGCGGGGCCGTCGTTTTGGGCCTTGCCCGGCTCCCAATAAGCCAGCAGCCCGTTGGGGGCACTGGTCAGGCGAACCCGATAGCGATCGCCCTTGCGGATCTCTGTAGGCACTTTCAAATAGGTGGCATTGACCCAGCCGATCACGGGTTCTTTAATTTGGGCCAGCCCGTCGCCCACAATCCCCGTCAGCTTGACGCGGCGATTGGAAGGCAGATTAACCGCCACACCGCTGAGGTCGGCATAGTCGAAGACCTGAACGGCGCGGTTGGTTTCGCGAGCTTGGTTCACCAATTCGCGTTTTTCTTGAATAGTCACCATGAGGTGAAGACTCCTTATGCTATGTATGCGTAACTGTGATTTGCGTAACTGCAATTTACGTAACTGTGATTTACGTAACTGTGTCTGCGTAGCCCTAAGCTGGCGTTGCTTGAAGCTTGCGGATTATGCGTAGCTTTGCGTCACTTATGCGTCACTTAAGGGATAGTGCGAAGCTATCTTGCCTCGCATGGTTCTAACTTCATGGGAACCCCGTAGGATTTCGGAAGCGATCGCCCTTTTTTCCCAAAAACCTGGCATGACTTACGTAAAAATGCGCGATCGCCCAGACAGACAAGCCATCCAGGCGATCGCGCATCATCTAAAAGTCAGGCTGCAAAAATCCAGCTTGCAGGTTTCAGAAAACCGAGCTTAGCCATCGATCAAACCGTCGCCCTGCTTCAGAATCTCTTTCAAAAACCAGCGGTGCTTTTGGTGAACCTGCACCAAACGGGTCAGCAAGTCGGCAGTGCCGATGTCGCCCGCGTCGTCCGCCAGCTCGGCATCTTCATGCATTTCGGTGATGATGTGCTCATGGTTGGCGATCGCCTCTTCCACCATCTGGCGCACCTTCAGCTTGCCGCTTGAAGGCTTCACCGTAGCATTAGGCAAATAATCTGCCGGGTCAGCAATGGGCGTGCCGTCCAGCATCAGACTGCGCTCTGCCAGCTCATCCAGCATAGCGAAGACTTCGTTGCCATGCTCTTCAAACAGCAAGTGCAAGTCGCGGAACAGCGGCCCATAAGTCATCCAGTGGTACTTCTTGTAGTTCAAATACGTGACCAGCGTGTTTGCTTGTTCCCGGTTTAGGGCTTTAACCAGCGCAGTTTGGCGGGCGTCTAACGTCGTCGTCATAGAAAAACCTCAGTAACTTGTGTACGACTTACGCAGTTGGATGATTTTTCGCGGGCTGCGCCCGCGAAAAATCATCCAGAGTCTATAGAACTCGTTTCAACTGCGTAAGTCCTGTTGTGAATGGCGTGGGTGTGAGTGATGGATTCGCAGAGCGCTTCAGGCTTAGGGAAATGCTTAGGGAAATTGCCTTTGGAAAGTCAGGCCTGCGGATAGCCATACCTGCGAATCAGGATTCTAAACAAGAAAGCAAGCAGCGATGCCCAATGCATGCCAGGCTCCAATTACCAGACTCCAACTACTAAATTTCCGCTTTACCGATCTATTCGTCATTCATCTGCTCGCCATTTCCCTCAAATATCCCGTTTGCAATTATTCTTGCCGCGTCTCTCCCAGCGTTCTCAGCATTCTCATTCCTCATTTAGCAGTTTCAAGCATTCTCACAAAACCCTCATCCTTCCCAGGGTTGTTTTCAGCGAAAAGAGGTTCTGTGGTTAAGGAGAGCAGCGACTCTACCTGCGGACAGTTGACTAAAGGGGGCTTTAACTCAAGTGCTTTAACTCGGGTGACTAAACTCAGGTGACTAAACTCAGGTAGCTCGTAGAAATGGCTAGAAAT
>RFIF01000352.1 GCA_003695655.1 Cyanobacteria bacterium J069 | reverse complement strand
CCGTCACCCCGTCACCCCGTCACCCCGTCACCCCCTGGACGCAAACACTAGCTTGCCAGAGCTGATAAATCAGCCGCTCGGTTGCGGTTGCAAAGGCAGCTAGAAAAATCCCATCATGGGCGTGAACGCTGGACGATAGCCAGCTTCCGTAGAGCGTGATTTCAACCCAGTTTTCATCTGCTGGGGCCAGGGCGATCGCCCCAGGTTGCTGGTTCAGCAAGGGCTGGAGTTGTGCCAACTGGGGCAAGTGAGACGAGATCAGAAAAGAAGCATAATCTGGCTTGACGTGCAGCATTTCACCACAGCGCATCGCCAGCTTGACTCGTTGGGCAATCACCCGATCAATTGAGGTAGACAGATGTTCTATGTACACGTCGGCATCAGTATACGTAAGCTTTAGCATGACTAACTCTGTTCCTTCAGAGAGATGCGGTTAGCGTGCGGAAAGCGGAAAGCAAAAAAGAACCCCCGCTTCTGAATGTCAGGAGCGGGGGCGAGAGAACACCGAGGTTTCTTTGCCGTTAAATGGGTGACAGGCTGAGCCTGCACCTCCCGCTCAGATGAAGTTGTGCTCCGAGATGGCCCAGGGCGGCCAGGGCGATGCTGAAAAATCCGAAATCGAAGCCGAAACGGAATCTGGTCTGGAATTCGCTGGGGAATTGGGTTGTGGGCAAGGGCGATCGCACTCCCATAGCCCGATCCACTGCGTCCAGATCGGTATCCAGCGCTGCGCCAAAGCGATCAAACTGATCAATTCCTTCAAACTGATCAATTCCTTGCGGCCCAGAGCCATCAACATTGACTTGCCAGAGACTCGTGTCAGAGCCTGCCACTCGCGCCGCCCCAAAACGCTGCCACCCTTCAAACAAAGACAGCTCACCAGACCCAGACAGCCCAAAGCGAACCTGGCCAAAGCAGGACTGGCAAGTCGGCGTGCTGTGATGGGTGGGCAGAGTGAGGTAGGGCATAGGATGTGTGAAAGTTACGGGAGCTGCGAAACGCTTGCGGGAGGGCTGCCAAAAACCAGAAACCGTAGCAGCGTCCAAAAAGATTGAAGTGATAGAACTCAGGAACAGAATCGGCCGAGGGATAAACGGGGCAGCGCGGAGACTTCTAAAAGAGGGTTGTAATCCAGAGGCGCTAATCCAGAAGAGTGCAGGATTACAAAAGTATCAGATGCAGAGAGGGTAAGGGCGACCACGAAAAGATCAATATTACAGTTGTAGTATAGCCGCATCGCTTTGGCAAGCCAACCGCCTACGCGATCTTCTCTGGCAGCCTCACTAAAAATACGCAGGATTCCGGATAGCTTTACAAAACTTTGGATTATGAGTTTTGGATTTAAGTATCGGGTTTAAGCATCGGGCTTAAGCATCGGGCGTTGCCATCAAGCGGGACACCTCGGCGTGCATTAGTGCAATTTCAGGATCTCGCTGAATCGCTCGAAAGTAACCCTTTTCCAGCTCCGTGCCAAACTCTGACGGTTGCATCAGCACTCGCGCCCGGTTGAACAACTCCTCCACTTGCTCTGGGGCAACAGGCGCTTTGGACAGCACTACGTCGTCAATCTGCACTACAAACTGGGAAATCGGTCGCAGCCAGCTAAACCAGCCGTCGTCATCGATTACCAGCTTAAAAAATTCTGTGTTCGAGCGAATTGGGCCGTGAAACTCTTCGTAAATGCTGCGCTCGGACTCCAGCATGGCCTTGTGAATGCGGAGGATCGCCAGGCGGAGCTGTCTCAATCGCTGCACCTCGGACTCAAGAGAAGGACGGGAAGAAGACATCAGAACTTGACCGAAAGAAGGCTAAGTAAACAAAAGGCGGCAACAAAGGGCGGCAACGTGCAGCCAGCCGAAAGCTATTGAGAAGCGGCTGACTCGTCTGACGCGCCCTCATCCCATCATCCCATCCTCTCTCCCGCTGATCATCCCCCGCTGGCTAACTCCAAGACCCAATCTTTCATTAGCGTGTTTACTTGATCGGGTACTTCATCATGGGGACAATGCCCTGCCTGGAGATAGTGCTCTGTTAGCGTGGGATAGTGCTGACGAAACAACTCGCCCCGCTTGCGTGACTGCATCCAGGGATCGCCCTCGCCCCAAAGCATCAGCAGCGGACACTGCATCTGGCTGAGCAGCGCATCGTTCTTTTCGCCGCGCGGAGACTTGAACACTGCTGCAAACACAGCGGCTGCGCCGGGGTCGCAAGACGGGCGGTAGATATCTTCTACAAGCTGATCGGTAACGGCTGTGCGATCGAGGTAGACCTTTTCTAAAGTTTTGCGAATGACAGATTTTTGGCGGACATATTGAAACAGCAGGAAGCTAGGGAGCGGTTGCAGTAGGAGCGATCGCACCATGTCCCCCAACCACTGCTGCACCAGCGTCGGCTGAGCTGTTTGTCCGGTTTCGGTAAACGCTCCGGCACAGTTTAGCAGCACCAATCCGGCGGCAGACTGGGGCCGCTGCGCTGCCACACAGAGCGACGCATAGCCGCCGAGAGAGTTGCCGGCCAGCACTGCGGGCTGCTGTATCACTTCGGTCATAAAGTCGTGTAACTGATCGCGCCAGAGGTCGCCGCTATAGACTGTATCGGGCTTGCTCGATCGCCCAAATCCCAGCAGGTCGATCGCCCACACCTCAAAGTCTGCGCTCAGCCCAGCCAGGTTTTTGCGCCAGTGGTCGGTGGATGCGCCGAAACCATGCACCAGCAGCAGTGGCGGGCGATCGCCCCGTCGCGCTCCTGCCCGGACGTAGTAAATAGACTGTCCGCGCCAGTTCCAATAAGCTCCGACAGCAGGGGCAACAGCAGTTTGCATAGGGGCGATCGCATCTCAGCATGTAAAGGAATGTAAACATTCTAGCTTTATTGCCCAGGCGGCTCAAGCAGGGTTCAGGGTTCAGGGCGGCAAGTATGAAGCCTGCCTCTTGAAACCTAACCCTCATAACCGTCAACTGTGACCTATTTATGGCACTCTAGAACATAGAGCCTTGCTCCGGTAACGCTGTGCAATAGCCCTGTGCTATTTTTTTTCGAGCCGTCGTTCCGATTTTCAAAGCCCTCTTCGCCATAAACTAACTGCCCAAGGGTATGCAAACGCTTCCTAATCCCGTCAACACACCCGCTGCGCCTGCTCCCGCCGATGCCAATGTGGGAATTGTGCGCCGCCAGACGCGCCCGGTTCCGGTAGGCGACATCACCATCGGCGGCAACTATCCGGTGGCGGTGCAGTCGATGATTAATGAAGACACGCTGGATATTGAGGGATCGGTGGCGGCAATTCGGCGGCTACATGAGATTGGCTGCGAAATTGTGCGGGTGACGGTGCCCAGCATGGCCCACGCCAAGGCAATGGCAGAAATTCGCGATCGCCTCTACAAGTCTTACAAGCCCGTGCCGCTGGTGGCAGATGTCCACCACAACGGCATGAAGATCGCTCTGGAAGTGGCGAACTATGTGGACAACGTGCGGATCAATCCAGGGCTATACGTGTTTGAAAAGCCCAAGAGCGATCGCACCGAATATACCAGCGCCGAATTCACCGAAATCGGCGAGAAAATCCGCGAAACCCTGGAGCCACTGGTCGTTAAGCTGCGCGATCAAAACAAGTCCATGCGCATCGGCGTTAACCACGGCTCCCTCGCAGAACGGATGCTGTTCACCTACGGCGACACGCCCGAAGGCATGGTTGAGTCGGCTCTGGAGTTCATCCGCATCTGCGAATCGCTAGATTTCTACAACATCGAGCTGTCGCTTAAGGCGTCTCGCGTACCCGTGATGATCGCCGCCAACCGCCTGATGGTCAAGCGGATGGATGAACTGGGCATGAAATACCCGCTACACCTCGGCGTGACGGAGGCAGGCGATGGCGAATACGGCCGCATCAAGTCCACCGCAGGCATCGGCACGCTGCTAGCAGAGGGCATCGGCGACACCATCCGCGTCTCGCTAACAGAAGCGCCGGAAAAAGAAATCCCCGTGTGCTATGGCATTTTGCAGGCGCTTGGCTTGCGGCGGACGATGGTGGAATATGTCGCCTGTCCGTCCTGCGGGCGCACGCTGTTTAATTTGGAAGAGGTGTTGGCCAAGGTGCGCGCCGCCACCAGCCACCTGACCGGGCTGAACATTGCAGTGATGGGGTGCATTGTGAATGGGCCGGGCGAAATGGCCGATGCTGACTATGGCTACGTCGGCAAGCAGGCAGGCTATATTTCGCTGTATCGCGGACGTGAAGAAATTAAGCGCGTTCCGGAAGATCAGGGTGTGCAGGAGTTAATTAACTTGATCAAGTCAGACGATCGCTGGGTCGAGCCTTAGGGGCTTCATGTCTGTGTAGGTCATATCCTCTTTGCCATGAGCTTCTAAATTGTGAATCTCTGAAGGCGAGCTTCTCATCTAAAAAGCCAGCTTCTAAAAGCGAGCCTCTAAAAAGCGAATTGCTGGGTTCCATCTTCAAAACTCAGCGCTGACTAGGTGTTGTTCATCCAAGTTGGGAAGGCTATGTTAGGTCGGTTATTGTTAGGTCGGTTGCTGGATCTCGGCACCCCTCTAGCCTCAGGCTCTGAGCAAAGCTTTTTGGACTAGATGCTTCTGGTATCGATTCAGCAGCCCGACTGAAGAAGCCTGTGCTAGATTGAGCTTACCCCGTTGCGAACCTCTTTTTCTATTGCCATGGATATTACAAAACGCGGACTCGTCTTGGGCAGCACGGCGTTTGCCGTCGCCGCAGTGACCGTTACCGGGGCGGGCATGCACCTGTCAAAAGGGCAGGCTTTTTTTCAGGAAAGCCCGAAGGAACTCATCGACGAAGTCTGGCAGTTGATTAACCGCACCTATGTTGATGAAACGTTTAACCAGGTAGACTGGCAGGCGGTGCGGCAAGAATATCTGGAGCGCAACTACACGGATCGGGAACAGGCCTACACCGCCATCCGCGAAATGCTGGAGAAACTGGGCGACCCCTACACCCGGTTTATGAACCCGACTGAGTTTCGGGATATGCAGGTGGACACATCAGGTGAGCTGACGGGCGTAGGGATTCAGCTTGCTCAAGATGAAGAGAGTAAGGAACTGGTGGTGGTTGCTCCCATCGAAGACACCCCAGCATCCCAGGCGGGCATCCTGGCTAAGGATGTGATTACTAAAATTGACGACCAGGTGACTGAGGGCATGGATGTGAACCAGGCCGTGTCGCTGATTCGCGGGCCAGTCGGCAGTGAAGTGACCCTTACGGTGCGTCGGGGCGATCAGGAGCTAGAGTTTAAGCTGCAACGCGCTCGGATTGAGCTACACCCCGTCAAGTATTCGCTACAGGACTCGGCATTGGGGAAGGTTGGTTATATCCGCCTTAATCAGTTCAGCGCCAATGCCGCAGAAGAAATGCGGGATGCCATTCAAGACCTAGAGCGACAGCAGGTGACGGGCTATGTCCTAGACCTGCGCTCTAACCCCGGCGGCTTGCTCTATGCCAGCATCGATGTGGCTCGGATGTGGCTGAATGAAGGCGTGATTGTGTCTACGGTCGATCGCCAGGGGATTGCTGAGCAAGAGCGTGCTAACGGCAGTGCGCTGACTGATAAACCAATGGTGGTGTTGGTAGATGGAGGCTCGGCTAGCGCTAGTGAGATTCTGTCTGGGGCGCTGCAAGATAACAACCGCGCCGTGCTGGTGGGGACGCAAACCTTTGGCAAGGGACTGGTGCAGTCGGTGCGTGGGTTGGGCGATGGTTCTGGGCTGGCGGTGACGGTTGCGAAGTATCTGACGCCGAGCGGGCGAGATATCAATAAGTTAGGCATTGAACCTAATGTGTTGGTGGAACTGACCGACGAGCAGCGCGAAACCCTCAGCCAAAACCGCGACCAGATCGGCACCCTGGAAGACCCGCAATATGCGCGGGCGCTGGATGCGCTGCGCCAGGAAATTGCGGCTCATCAGCAGCGTCGTGCCCAATCGACGGCTCCTTAGCGCGGCAGGCACTTGCCAGCCCGAATTAGCCCTACTCGACGGGCGATCGCCTCACTTTGAGACTCAAACGGCCCCCACTGCTGCGCCTCTGCCACTTTTGCAGCTTGGGGGTTTTCTGTGGATGGGGATTGATCTGGTTGAGAGCTGGAAAGCGCTGAAGCGGGGAAAATATCACAATGCCCTTCGGGCTGTTTAACGATATACCAGCCGGTGGTTTCGTTTGATCCTGCGGATTCATGCATGGTTTCGATGAAGCATAATGGATTGCCTCACGGTATCGTATAGCAGGGGTTAGGGGTTAGGGG
>RFIF01000351.1 GCA_003695655.1 Cyanobacteria bacterium J069 | reverse complement strand
CCCCTAACCCCTAACTCGCCCAAGGCATCGGCTCCATCGGCTCAAACGTGGTAGTCAGCTTATAAGTTTGGCTGGTTTCCAGCGCATTTTGAATCGCCAGCACGATTTCGTTGTTGTGTAGCGAGAAGCGGGGCGACAGGCGACAGGAGCGGTTTTCGGCGATCGCCGCTGCCATTTCGGCCACGCCGCGACCAAAGTCCATTTGCTGAGAACCCTTGTAGTTAAAGCGCTTCCCGGCTTTTTTGAGGAGTGGATAGCGCTGTTTAATCGGATTCATGAACGTCTTGCGGCGCACCGTCACCATCCGCTGAATATACACCGGGTCTTCGTAATACCAGCAGTCGTGGATGCCCAGAATCCCATCATCGCCGATGATTTTGAGCGCGTGATCGTGGGGGGCGACAATGCCGCAGGTGAGCCGCGCCACTACGCCAGAAGCAAACTTGATGCAGGCGACGGAGAAATCGGGCGCAGTTCCGTCTAGCGGCACGTCTGTTTCCTTATCGGGAATCAGGCAGGAAGAAAACGCCGTCACCGACTCTGCTGGGCCAAAAAACGCCGTCAGCCAGGTGACGTAATAGCCTGCATGTTCCAGTGTGCAGCCGACTTCAAACTCGTCTTTGTAGGGCCAGGGCACGCCCGATTCGCTGACCCATTTTTGGTAGGGCATCTTGTGAACCAGCCCGTCGTCCATCTCGGCGTAGACCAGCCGCACCTTGCCGACGCGGTTTTCCCGCAGCGCCCGCCACAGGGTTTGCGCCGTTTCGCCCAGCACGCTGCACGGGGCTGAGGAAATCAGCAGTCCGCGATTTTCGGCAATTTCCACCAGCTCTGTCGCCTCGGCCATGTTCATCGCCAGCGGCTTTTCGGAATAGACATGCTTACCCGAAGTCAGACATGCCCTGGACACTTCGTAGTGGCTGCGCGGATTTGTCAGATTTAGGACAATATCAATATCTGGATCTTTTAACAGGTCGTCGAACGTGTCGTACTTTGGCACGGCATGGTAAGCGGAACAGCGATCGGCACGCTCTGAGACGCGATCCATCACGCCTGCGAGCTTCAATTCTGGATGTCGCTGCAATGTTTTGAGATAGTAATCCGCCACAAACCCACAGCCAACGATCGCAATGCGCATTACACCCCTCCTGCGTGTCTCTAAAGACTCTCTAAGCTTTGGAATTATTGGAACTATTGGAATTATTGGAACTGCTGGAATTGTTGGACTGATTGGCGCTGTTGGCATGATGGGAATTGCCTACGCTGGAGTTGAGCGCGACGCGGGCAGGTTCTTCGACCATGCGGGCCTGTCGCCGCAGCGGTCGTGGGCGCGTGTTGTAATATCCCAAAGAGGCGATCGCCCGTGGGTCGGGATGGTTGACCACCACGCCCAGGCTCGGCAGTCGATGCACCATCAGCGATTGCAAGGCTTGCATGACGTGCGATCGCTTAGACTGCTGCACGCTGACCACCATCAAAATGCCGTCTGTGTTCGCCGAAATAAATTCTGCGTCCGTCAGCCCCAGCAGATGCGGCGCGTCGTAAATCACCAGGTCATAGGTCTGGTGCAGCCTCAGCATAACGTTCTGCATCTGCTCAGACCCCAGCAGCCGCAGCGCTTCCAACGATGCAGTCCCGGTCGTCAGCGCCAACAGATTTTTGACGCTGGTGGACTGGATCAAATCATCGGGTTGCAGACCGCGCAGCAGCACATCGCTCAGTCCCTGATCATTGCCCAGCCGCAGCCGCTGATGCAGGTCGGCATGGCGAAAGTTGCCATCTACTAGCAGCACCCGTTTGCCCATGCTGGCAGCAGCGTGCGCCAGGTGCAGCGCGATCGTGGTTTTGCCCTCGCTGGGCGACGCCGAGCAAACGGTGAGCGAGCGAATCGGCGCGCCGTCCGACATAAAGCAAAGGTTGGCATAGAGCGAGCTAAACGCTTCTTTAAACAGGGAGGAATCGAGGCGATCGCCCGCCACCCGCAGCAGCGCTTCGGGCTGCAACGAGTCTGCGTTGGGGTCATGGGGCACTACGCCGATCACAGGCAGATCGATTGCATCCTGCACATCTTCCGTTCTAAAGAAAGTGTCGCGCAGCCGGTCTAGCAAAATCGCCGCCAGCAGACCCAGCAGCACCGAAGCGGCGATCGCCCCCAGTAGCTCATTCTGGCTTTTGGCAAACGGAATGGCGCGACCTTGCCCGTCTTTTGGCAGCGTCGGCGGCGACACCAGCTCCCACGGCACCTCCGTCTGCGCCGACTCGATTTGAAACGTTTCTCGCTGGGTCAGCAGTTGATCCAGGCTGCGGTTCGAGATTTCGAGCTGCCGCAAAATTTCGCTATAGCGGCGCGTCACGCCGGGAAATTCCCGAAAGCGGTTCTCAATTTGGGCTTTAATACCAGCAATTTCCTCGCTGCGGGCCTGCAACACGCGGATCTGGTTGATCGCCGCCACCATTTCCTCAATCAGCTTCAACCGGACTGAGTTTTGGAATGCCTGGACGCGGGGATTGCCCGTCGATTGCCCCAGGTTTTGCCCCAAAATACGCTGCAACTCTTGCGACATCAAACTCGACAGATTTCGCTGACGTGCCCGCAAATCCAGTAAAATCGGACTTTCTTCGCTAAATTGAGCTGATTCCGTAGCAATTTGGCGCTCTAGCTCCTGCATTTGCTGCTGCAATGCCAGATATCCCGGCTCCTCGCTCAGCGTTGAAGCGGCGATCGCCTCCTCTGGCGTCAGGTTAAGCTGTTGCCGCAGCGAGTTATACAGCGTCACCTGTTCCCGCAGCAGCTTGCGCGTCTCGCGTTCATCCAGCGCAATCTGGCTCACCTCTTCCGACAGCAGATTGCCCTGCTCCTTTGGGTCTACCAGGTTATATTCCTCTTGCAGATCTTGTAGCTGGTCTTGCAGCAAGCTGACGCGCTCCTGCAACTCCGGCAGCCGATCTTCCACAAACTTGATGCCTTCGCTATAGCGCGTCTTGCGATCTTCCAGGCTGTATTGCAAATAGCGCTCCGCCGTTTCCTGAAGCACCGCCTCCACCAGTTGCGGGTCAGAGTGGCTAAAGCTGACGCGCAAAATCTTGGTAAAGTCGGCGCTCGTCAGCCCCATCCGCGCCACCGTCAACCCCTGCTGGAGCTGGCCCACATTAAAGTCAGGATAGGATTTTTGCACCTCCTGAACAATCGACTCCATCATGGCGGGGCTGCGCAACACGGCGATCTGGCTGGGATAGTCCAAGCCAAAAGAGTTCTCACTCGGAACGTTATTTCCAGTTCGAGTCACCGTCAGCGGATCGACCACCCTCGCCTGCGTATTCAGCGGCTCCACCAGCAGTTGAAACTCCCCCAGGTAGGTCGGTGGGGCCGCCGCATACCGCAGCGCTGCCAGTCCACTCACCAGACCCACAATGCTCGCTGTCAGCCAAAAATTGCGGACAATGCTCCGGCGAAACGTGCCCAGGTTTAGCCCCTTGCGCATCAGTCGAGCAAACTCATCCGCATCCGTAGACGAGTGCTGATTTTGACTCAGAAGCTGACTGATGAGCTGATTGCTGCTGTCTAGACGAAGCTGCTCGTGACGATTTTCGTTATTCATACTTTACTCAACTGGTGGTTGGATTGAGTTGCAGCAAGCTGGCAGGCTGCTAGAAAGACGGGCGGTTGCCAAAACGGGCGGTTGCCTCACGACCCCACACTCAGTTCCCAAAAATGCGCAGAATACTCAGCACGCCGACAAAGGGATTGATCGGCCCCAGCAGCGTATTCAAAAAGTCTCCTGTTCGAGCCAGCCCAGAGCGACCCACCACCACAATGTCGTTGTTCCGCAGGGCGGGGTTGTTGTTTTCATTCACCTCAGCCGACAGATCGACTTGGATCTCTCGACGAACGGCGGAGCCGTCTGGGTTAATCCGAATCAGCTGCACTTCGCTAGTGCGGGCGCGGCTGAGATCAAAACCACCCGCCGCCAAAATCGCCTGATTCAGCGTCGTGTTTGATTGCAGCAGCATCGTGCCGGGCGTTTTCACCTCGCCGACGACATTGATTTTGACGGTTTCCGGAGAAAAGTTGGCAGCGGCAAGCTGCACTGCTTCTCGAGAATCGAGGGCGCTGACTGTGGGCACGATCAGCGTGTCGCCGTCTCTCAGCGGAATGTCTTGTCCGAGTTCGCCCGACTGCAAAAAGGCCCACAGATCGACGCGCACCACCTCTTCGCGATCGCCCAAACGCGGCCGACGAATCTCAATATTGCGAATGTCGGCCAGTTGCGTGATGCCGCCCGCCGCCTGAATCGCCTGCGTCACCGTGCGAATCGGGGCCGTCGCCGCCTCGCCTTCAATCGTGCCGCCTGCCGACTGCCCCGTGGTGTAGGCTCCAGGACGATTGACCTCGCCCACTACGCCAATGCGCACCGGCCGCGCACTCACCAAACTGACCGTAATCGACGGGCGATGAATATAGCGTTGATAGCGCTGCACCAGCGTTGCAGACGCCTGGTCAGTCGTCAGCCCTTGCAGCACGACTTTGCCCACCCACGGCAGCGTCAAAGAGCCGTCGGATAGCAGCGTATAGGTGGTGCCACTGAGATCTGCAACCCCAAAGACATCGACGCGAACCTGGTCGCCTGCCCCCAGCGTGTACTCCGTGCTGGCGGCGCTGGCCGGCACCGCAGTCGCAGATCTGGCAGGTGTCTGCACAGTTCGGGCATCGGCGGGACGGTCTTCATAGGGCACTGGCTGTGGCAGCGTTTGTGCTCCAACAGGCAGCGATAGGGCGATCGCTCCACTCCAGATCCCCAGTCCAATCAGCGACCCGCAGCGGCTACCCGCAATTCCCAAGACGAAATCCGAAGTAATTCCTGAAAAATTTTTGAACCGGATGCTGGCGGCGACGGTATGACGGTAAATGCGTTCCTGATCATCCGACATAAGGCACTCTCCTTCGACTGATGCCCTGTCATTAACAAGTGATAAGTTCTGTGAACCAGAGGCAAACAGATAATACCAAACCCGTACCAAAGCAAACGGTATCATTGCGTCTAATCACGCAAATTCTGGGCTTTAGCTCACACGCAGCATCTCGGTCAGGCATGAATGAAAGCCAGTATTGGCAAGCTTTAGGGGATTTCTCAGAGGGGGTGTCCAGAAATTTATGAAGTTTTGATGAAGGGCAGTAAAATTACTGACAAGCGATAAGCTTCAACTATATAAGTTAGCTATACAAAAAGAAATAATCCGATAAACAGCGTTATTTCCAGCCTAGATGAGAAGTTTGGATGCTGAGCGCTTTGTTTCGCTTGAAATGCTTTTCTGGACGCTTATTGACTCATTTTTGAATGATTGAATCTGACGTTCAATCCATATAACGGGTTGCAATAGGCCTCTGATCGACTTCCACACTCGAAATCAAACAGCCTGCTGTTTTAATACGGACTTGTAGCAGGGCAGTCTTGCAATCGAGCAGCTCATCCAGCAACACTAGACAAAACCGACAGAACTCGAAGAAACCATTTGAACCAGACGGATGGTGCTTCAACAGCATCAGTAATTCAGTCGTTTAGATATCTCCAATTAAGCATTTATATCGGCGGAGTTGATATTACAGGGCATGGCATCTCTTAAGCAGCTAGCAATTCGTGGAACAGCCTGGGTCGTCCTTACCTACGGCATCTCGCTGTCTTTACGGATTGGCAGCAACCTGATTTTAACTCGACTACTAAATCCCGAAATGTTCGGAAAAGTGAGTCTGGTTTGGGTGTTTTTGGGGGCGCTTGTTCTGTTTTCTGATCTCGGCGTTGCCCCCAGCATTATTCAAAGTAAACGAGGCGATGATCCTGATTTTCTTAACACCGCCTGGACGATTCAAGTCATTCGAGGGCTGATTTTATGGGCAGGCAGTTTTCTCATTGCTTGGCCCGTATCTCAGTTTTATGGACAGCCCGAGCTGATTGCATTGCTGCCGTTCATGGGTCTTTTCCTGCTTTTTGATGGGTTCAACCCCACCAAGCGAATTACTTTGAATCGTCACCTCTCAATGCGGCACATCTCTACGCTAGAGATCAGCGCTCAGGTGATTTCAGGCATCATTTTAATTATTTGGGCGTGGCTGAGTCCTACAATTTGGGCGATCGCCTCGGCGGGTGTCATTTCTGCTGCCATCTCGCTCATGCTCAACATTTGGGCAATCCCCGGCCCGCTGAATAAATTTGCCTGGGACAAGACAGCAGTCAAGGAGATTTTGAACTTTGGTAAGTGGATCTTTGCATCCAGCGCCATGCATTTCTTGTCAACTCAAACCGACCGATTAGTCTTGGGCAAGCTGCTCAGTCTTTCACTATTTGGAATTTACAACCTGGCGCTGGGAATTGCTATTTTGCCCTCAACGCTGATTGAAAAAGTGGGAGGCTCCGTTATCTTTCCATCCCTGACCAAGCTGATTCATTTAGAGCGGCATGAGTTGAGAGCCAAGATTTTGAAAAATCGAGGATTGGTATTAAGTGCGATCGCCATTGCTTTAGCTTTACTGGTGAGCACTGGCGACATCATCATCTCGATCATGTATGACGATCGCTACAGTCAGGCCGGGTGGATGCTATCAATCCTTTCACTCGGAATCTGGCCGCTGGCATTAACCAATACGATTGGCCCCGTTCTCTTAGCATTAGGGCAGTCTCAATACTCAGCCTTGGGTAATTTCTTGAGCTTTCTATTTTTAATCATTGGCATCCCGCTGGGTGCCCATTTTGCAGGCGACTTTGGAGCAGTGGTTGCAGTTCCGCTCAGCAACACGCTAATCTATTTCGCAAATCTATATGGACTCTGGCGAGAACGCCTACTTTGCCTGAATCAGGATTTCCGCACAACTGCTATTTTTTTAGGAATTCTTACCTTGTTTTTAGCAGGACGAGTTGCCGCTGGGGTCGGCTTGCCAAGCTTTAATCTTGCCTCTTAGAAACAGGCTCAGGGGCTACTTCGGTTACATTAGCTACGCTAGTCATTTCAGATTGATTTTGTTCAAATTCTATTAGCTCAGATTCTATTAGCTCAGATCGATTAGTCGCTAAGCACCCATGCTCATTCCTCCCGCCCCTGCCCTGCTGGCATGGATTCCAATTGTTCTCAATCTGTTCCGACTGCTATCGGTGCAGTGGGCGATCGTGGTGAGTTTTGTGACAGGTTTTCTCTATTTATCACAGTTCCAGTTTGAGTTCCCACTTCTGATTCCGGGAACTCGCATGGCGTTCACAACCTATGCTGTTTTATTAGGAATCATCCTCTTCAATGCCGAATCAAAGCGCCTGTTCTCTTTTCGCCTGAGCTGGTTTGATCTGCCAATGATCATTTGGTGGATCTGCCCATTTATCTCCGCCATTACCAACGGACTCGGCGTTGCCAACGGACTAAAAGAGCTAGTTGCTCAAACCATCACTTGGGTTCTTCCCTACCTGATTGGCAGAATTTATTTAAGAGATTTAGAAGGGCTGCGAAAGCTGGCTCTAGGAATTATTGTTGGTGCACTCAGCTATATCCCGCTTTGTCTGATTGAGATGCGTCTCAGCCCCATTTTGCATCAAACTATTTATGGATTTGACGGATCAAATGGGCGCATTGGGCAAAACATTATTGAAGGCGTGGGCTATCGTCCGGTGGTGTTTCAGGAACATGGATTAGTCGTTGGGGCATGGTTCATGACTGCGGCGGTGATTGGGTTATGGCTGTGGCAAAGCGGCACCGTTACCCGGCTGTTTGGCATTCCCTTTAGATGGCTGGCGATCGCTCTCATGGTTGAAGTTTTTCTCAACAAATCCCTCGCTGCCATCGTATTTTTTCTGACAGGCGTTTTCATCTTTTGGGTTAGCAAATACCTGCGAAACTTTCTGCCGCTGCTGGCGATCGCCCTCTGCGTTTGTATCTATTTACAAAATGGCATTTCCGGTTCACTGGCAAAAGACAGCATTACCTCTGTCGTAGGCGGCGTCACTTCCGAAAGCAAGACCGAATCTCTCCAGTTTCGCCTGAATTCAGAAGATGTTTTGGTTGACAAAGCCAATCAAAAAATGTGGTTTGGCTGGGGCGGAGATGGTAGAAATCGAGTGGTCGATCAGACGGGTTATGAATACATTACCGATAGCCTCTGGATTATCGTTTATGGCACTCGCGGACTTGTAGGATTAGTCAGCATCACGCTCGTCTTTCTATTACCCAGCCTCTTGCTGATCTTCTATTTTCCTACCGATGCCTGGCATCATCAAAGGCTGGCACCTGTGGTGGCGCTAGCAGTAATTCTGTCATTAAACATGGTGGATGCGCTGCTGAATGCGTTTCCTCATCCGCTGCTCACCCTTTCGGTCGGCGGAATTTTGGGGCTATTTGCTGATAATACAGAATCCAAAAGTTTGGGAGTCTCGCTGCAATCGGCCGACCGTTTAATCCATCAGTCTGCGTCGTCATCCCGCCTCTAAATTGAGGATGGAAATAATGTTGGAAATCCAGGATTGAAGCCAAAATTATCTGCTAGGTCACGTAAACTTCATGCTGGCTTTTGGCGATCGCCCGCTTCACCAGACGCAGTATTACTAAGCAGTATTACTAAATAGCGCGATCGCCTCCGTCAGCCAGTCGAGATAGGTCTGCTCTCGGCGACACAATAGCTCCAGCGCCAGCCGCCGCAACATCTGCTCTCGCGAGGCAGTGGAGTCATGCAGGGGAGGAGCCTCAATCTGGTTGCAGGTGGAAAGTTTTGCCTGATGTGCGGCCAGTTCTGCCCTCAGCAACTGCAAAATTGCTTCATCGGGCAACTGCGCCGCAAAATAAAGCTGCACCAACAGTGGCTCTCGCGCTATAGGCAGCGGCTGATGTGTCTGGAGCCAGCGGGTTAGCTCTGCCGCCCCGGCCGTCGTTACACGATAGATCTTGCGATTGGGGCGATCGCGCTGAATCTCGACAGTGCAGTCGATCCAGCCCTGCGACTCAAGCTTATCCAGTGTGCGATAGATCTGTGCCTGGTCGGCCGGCCACAGATGGGCAATGCACTGGTCAAAGCACTCCGTTTTCAGGTCGTAACCGGTCTGCTCTTGCTGCTGAAGCAGACCAAGAATGACGTGAGCAAGTGACATAGGCAGGCTGGGGTGAGGGCGAGCATCGGTGAAGTAAGACCCGTATCTTCTTATGCTAATATAAGACTAGTCATATATAGGACAAGTAATAAAGTTATCCAAAAAATGTCCAAAAAAATTGTTGTTCAAGAAAATTGTCCAAGCTGGAGGAAAAAATAGCATGACCGGGCCATCGCTACGCACCGTCGCCGGCGTCATCAACAGCGTTGAAACCCTTGAAGGAGCTGGTTTTCTGGTACGCCGCCCGTTTCCCAAAAGCAGCTTTTCCGAGTTTGACCCGTTTTTGCTGCTGGACGAACTCGGCCCCGTTGAGCTAGCGCCGGGTCAGGCAAAAGGCGCGCCCGATCATCCCCACCGGGGGTTTGAAACCGTGAGCTATGTGCTGGATGGGCGGCTAGAGCACAAAGACTCGGTAGGCAATGCCGGCCGGCTCAATCCGGGAGACGTGCAGTGGATGACCGCAGGCGCAGGCGTGGTGCATTCAGAAATGCCAGAGGCAGAGTTTACTCGCACGGGTGGACGGCTACATGGCATTCAGCTCTGGGTGAACCTGCCGCGCCAGGACAAAATGATCGCACCCCGCTATCAAGAGATCCCCGCTGCTCACATTCCCACAGCACAGACGGAGGATGGCTTAGTGACCGTGCGCGTGATTGCGGGCGAAGCGCTGGGCGCTCAGGCGGTGATTGAAACTCGCACGCCCATGATTTATCTGCACTATACGCTGCAACCGGGTGCCAGCATCTTTCAAGCAGTGCCCCAGTCATACAATGCCTTTGCCTATGTGCTAGAAGGCGCAGGCTTATTTGGCGCAACACAGGAACGCGGCGAAGATGGACAGATGATTATCTTTGCACAGGATGGAGATACGGCAGCGATCGCCAATCCGGCTGATGCCAAGATACCGCTCGACCTGTTGCTGATTGGGGGTGTGCCGCTGAATGAGCCAGTCGTGCGCTACGGCCCGTTTGTAATGAATACTGAGTCCGAAATTATGCAGGCGATTGCCGATTATCAAAATGGCAGGATGGGACGAATCCATGTTTAACACGCTACAGCAACGTATCAACCAGCATCAAAATTTGAACGAACTGAGAGTTCGGCTGATGCGACTCCACAAACAACTTCTAGATGCCGAGCGCATTCGCTACGAGCAAGTTCGCGGCAATGTCTCCAAGGGTGAACTGCTGCAACTGGTGATCAATCACGAACAGTTTGCCTGGTTGCACCGTCTTTCGGAATTGATTGTGCAACTGGATGATTTGCTCCATGCCGACGAGCCGACTACGCCAGACACGATCGCCAATCTGTTGACCGATGTCCGCACCTTACTCACGCCAGATCCAACGGGCGATCGCTTTTCGGTGAACTACGGCGCAGCGCTGCAAAGTAATCCAGATGTGGTGCTGGCCCACGCGGACGTGGTTGGGCTGCTCGCCGAAAGTGCTGCTTGACAGACTGAGCGAACTTTCCAGGCAGGCTTTATTGGCAAAATTTCCGGGGCAAAATTGTCTCCAAAGATGCGTCAGCCGCGATTAACAACCTCCTACAATAGCGAGGGCGATCGCCAGACGCATCTGGAGGCAAATCCCTGGAGGCAAACAACCAAAACCAGATGAAGCTGTCTCAGCTCCGTATCCTCATTGCTGTGGCAGAGCGGGGCAATTTCAGCGAGGCCGCGCTGCACTTAGAGATGTCACAGTCTGCTGTCAGCCATGCGATCGCCGCCCTGGAAAACCTGTTAGGCGTGGTTTTGTTTGTGCGGGGGCGGCATGGGGCGCGGCTGACGCCCGTGTGCGAAGAAGTGCTCGGCCATGCCCGCGAAATTGTGAATCGTGCTGATGCGATCGCCCAGGCTGCCGCCGATGCCAGAGGATTAAAGCGGGGACAAGTCAGAGTGGCTGCCTTTCGCAGTGCCGCAACGCACCTCCTGCCCACTGTCATTACTCGGTTTCATCAGCAGCATCCCGGCATCACTGTCAACCTATCTGAGCATGAAGACTATCCCCATGTGGAACAGTCCCTGCGTGAGGGACAGGCAGACTTGGGGTTTACATTTATGCCTGTCAGTGAGGAGTTTGAAGTCTGGCGCGTCTTTCAGGATGAATTTATTGCGCTGCTGCCCGCTACCTTTCAGCCCGTGGGTCAACATCTGACCTGGGCAGAGTTGGTACAGCACCCTTTAATCATGCCGCCCAAAGGCTACATCATGATGCGGCCCGTATATGACCATGCCAAAGCCCAGGGCTATTCCTTGAAAGCAGACTATGAGGTAGAAACCGATGCTACGATTGTCAGCCTTGTGGCTCAAGGCTTGGGGGCGGCGATTTTGCCGCGCCTCGCCGCCGAACCAATTCCTGCTGGCGTCAAAACCTACAGTTTGCCTATCCCGCTGGAGCGCCGAGTGGGAGTCGTTACGATTGCTCAGTCCCTATTATCTCCAGCGGTTTATGCTTTTTTGGATGTCCTCAAAACTCAGTAGCATAGCGTCTCAAAACCGCTACACCCAGCGCTTGGCAGTTTGGTAATACCGCCCTTCCAACCAGGTGCGCAAGTCCGTGTCAGAGGCTTTACTCACAGCCTTTCCTGTTTTAGGATCATAAGCATTCCATAGCACATCACCTTGAGCGTTCCGAGTTTGCCACACATGCGGTTCACCGGACACGTCAAGACGGGCGATCGCCATTTGCCACAGTTCGTTCAGCATCGCTTTCCAAGTCCGCTCCGTCTTAACCGGACGACGGAAGATGCGTTCGAGGGTTTCAACATTGTGCCAATTGCGGTGCCAGTTTAATTGCGATTTCATGGATAACAGCCTCCTTTCTGATACCTTCAGAGTATCAAACAGTATCTTGAGATACAAAAAACGGTCTCTATGGCTCTCATGAATAGATTCGATTGAATAAGTTTGATCAAGTAGTTCAAACAAATAGTTCAAACAGATGGTTCAAAGTTCTGAATTGCAGCACTACGGAGCTTTTCTGTAGGAAATCGCCAGGCGCGAAGTAAGGTTTTTGAATGGGCGATACAAGATGGGCGACATAATCAGCGCGACGCCAGCCGTCCCCGTCACAAGTGCCAGCATTTTGCTATTGGGAACGGGGTGGTTTCCCAAAACTCCCGGCGGCATGGAGCGATACGTCTATGAACTAGCCAGTCATCTGGCGGCGGGCGATCGCCTCGAAGTGTGCGGCGTGGGTCTACCTGACCACTCTGGAAACACCGCGATTCGCCTTACCAATCTCTCAGAACCCGATCGCCCGCTGTTGACCCGACTGTGGGAGGTACGTCGCCGATTTGCCCAGCGCCCTGCGGCAGCCATAGATGCGATCAACCTGCACTTTGCGCTTTACAGTCTGCCCCTGCTGCATCGGCTACCCCGCGATCTGCCTGTTACCTTTACCTTTCACGGGCCCTGGGCGCTGGAGAGCCGCCAGGAGGGAGCCAGCCGTCTAAGCGTCGCGCTCAAACAATGGGTCGAGCAGCGCGTCTTTGCTCGATGCGATCGCTTTTTGGTGCTGAGCCAGGCATTTGGCACAATCCTGCATGAGTCCTACGGTGTTCCTTGGAGCCAGATCCACAGGGTGCCCGGTGGCGTGGACACGTGCCAATTTTCGCCTACCCTGTCTCGACCCGCTGCCCGCGCTGCCTTGGGCTGGCCAGGCGATCGCCCCATTCTGTTCACAACCCGTCGTCTGGTGCAGCGCATGGGGCTAGATCGGCTGCTGCAAGCGCTGACCCAGGTCAAAGCCATAGTGCCTGAGGTTTGGCTGGCGATCGCAGGCAGAGGCCCGCTCCAGGGCACCCTAGAGCAGCAGGCCGAGGAACTAGGTTTGCAACATCACGTCCAGTTTCTGGGCTTCTTGCCCGAGGTGGATTTGCCTATTGCCTACCAGGCTGCTGATCTAACCGTCATACCCAGCCTCAGCCTTGAAGGGTTTGGGCTAGTGCTGCTGGAGTCGCTGGCCGCTGGCACGCCTGCCCTCTGCACGCCCGTTGGCGGGATGCCCGAAATCATCTCGCCCTTCTGTGCCGACCTAGTGACAGACTCGACGGCATCAGAGGCGATCGCCCAGCGCCTCATCGACCTGCTAACTGGACAGCGCCCCCTGCCCAGCCGCATCGCCTGCCGTCACTATGCGGCTACCCAGTTTGACTGGCGCGTCATTGCCCCCCAGGTGCGCCAGGTGTTGCTCTCCGGCTTACCCATGCTGTAGTAGCCCTGTGATGCAGCAGCCCTGTGATGCAGCAGCCCTGTGATGCAGCAGCCCTGTGATGCAGCAGCCCAGCAAGGCAGTACTAATGCGGTGGGGGCGATCGCCCCACATTCTCCATATCTACGGACGCAGGTTCAAACCAAAACCTCTGCCAACCCCCGCCAGCAACCCTTGACCACAAAAGAATTTCCAGCACTGCTCCCCCCCTAACCCCAAAATCTCGACTGGTCTACGGATTCCCTCCCTGGATTCTCCTGGCGGCGATCGTCACGATAAATGCGGGTAATGTTTATTCAGAGTGTTTTCTGGGAAAACTTGGAGAAATCCTAAAATTTTTGGAGAGTTTTTAAGACTCGACCGTGTTCATGCGGTTACTCCAGCATGAAAGTCAATTTAGGCTAGAGATAGAGATCTGCATGGGTCGGTTTTCTAGTCAACTGGGGTCGATGATTTAAAGGCAATACTATTCAATGCAAAGCCACTCAATGCAAAGCCACTTAATTGATGAAGTGCGTTGATAACGTACATGGGGTTCTTTGACACTGTTTTGTTTGGCGCTGTTCTGCACTGTTCTGCATTGTTCCATTGCACTGATTATCTGCACTGTTCTAAAGCCCCTTCCCAGTGAGTCTCCTCCCACCACCGCCCAAGATCCATCGACTGAGCCAGACCACAGAAAGGCTCAAATCCTAGAGGTTGGAGATCCAACTCTAGGGCTGTGAGTTCTGTTCCATGTTTGACGTGAGTCCTGAGTCAGATAGCCCAAACCCTCAGTTTCGTCAGTTGTTTATGATTAACCTCAACCCCCTAGCTGCTTTCCCCGCCGACTCGATGGAAACATCCTCAGATCATGCCTTACAGCAGCGTCTGGGGCTTTACCGAGTCTTTCTCAAGCTCTACGAGCACAACCGCGAACTGCTCAACGAGATTCTCAATCTGGAAAACTCAGGCAGCAAATCTCTGGCAGGCGTTTCTCTGCCTTATGTGCAGGGACTCGTCTTGGGCGATCGCGTTCATCTGGTGACTAATTTGCTCAAGGGCGCAACCCAGTCTCTCGCTCAGCCCCAAAATATTTGGACGATTGGCCGCGACTCGCGACGGGTCGTATTGCCCATTCAAGACAAGCGCCTCTCCCGCTGTCATGCGGCGATCGTCTATGACGAAGGCGGATTTCGTCTGGTGGATCTCAACAGCAGTAACGGCACCTATCTCAACGGCGAGATGATTCGCCATTCGGTGCGGCTCAAGGATGGCGACCGCGTGCGCTTGGGCAGTTTGTCGTTTTCGTTTTTTGTATGCAATACGGCCCAGGTGCTACCGTCCGTTTCGGATGAACTGCTGACTCAAGTGCGGCGCTTGTCTGCGGCTCCGGCGTCAAAGCCAGCGATCGCCCCGCTGCCTGCCACACCCAGCATCAGCAAGCCCTATAGCCCGCTGCTGCCCCCTCCGCTGTCTGCAAACAGCCTGGGGGGTGCCCTGTCGCTCAGCGCCGAAACCCGCCTGGTTGATGAGGCAGACGATCTGCCGGCCCAGGTCAATCCGCTCGAAGATACGCTCATGTTTATGCGATCGCCCGGTCAAGACGACTAGCCCATCAGGACAATTAGCGCGAGAGTTGCTGACACCTGATAAAATAGCTCCGTTGTTCAGCCTGTGTGTGATCGTTGAGCCAATCGATCGACCTACCTAAAATTGATGATTTTCTACAGGAGCTAGCCACGATTCAGCAAACTGGATCGAAGCGAATTGCTCTGCTGGGTTCACGCCATGTTCCAATCACTCATCAACATTTGATTGAGATGATGAGCTATGCGCTGGTGCTGTCGGGCAATCGCCTGCTCACCTCTGGTGCAACGGGAACCAACTCTGCGGCGATTCGGGGTGCGATGCGGGCCGACCCAAATTTGCTCACTGTGATTTTGCCGCAAAGTCTGGCGCGCCAGCCTCGGGAATCTCGGGAGCAGCTAGAGCAGGTTATGCACCTGGTAGAAAACCCAGCCAATGATCCCCTTTCTCTGGCCGAAGCCAGCGCCCTCTGCAATCAGGAAATTATTTCCCGCTGTCAGCAGTTGATCTGCTTCGCATTCCACGACAGTCATACCCTTTTGAAAACCTGCCGGGACGCAGAAGATCAGCGCAAATTAGTAACGCTGTTCTATTTTGACTAGCAGACTTGACGAGCAGAGATTTTAGCGAGACTTTAGCAACGTGATGGCAAATTTGGAACAGATGTCTGCGCCAGCAATCTTGCTGTACGCCATCGTGGCCGCAGCGGTTTTGATTTATGTTCCCTTTGGAGTGGTGGCGCTGGGGCGGATGCAGGCGGGCTATGACATGGCCGCCCCTCGGGCCCTGTTTGACAAGCTGCCATCCTACGCTCAGCGGGCAACCTGGGCCCATCAAAATTCGTTTGAGTCGTTTGCGACTTTTTCAGTGGCGGCGCTGATGGCGTATGTGACGCAGCAAAGCGGCGATTGGACTGCCCTGGCTGCGATCGCCTATGTGGTTGCCCGGCTGTTCTACTCCATCTTTTATATTTTAAATATCCCCATCGGGCGATCGCTCATGTTTGGCATCAGCACCGTCAGCACGGCGACTCTGTTCTTGTCTAGCCTGATGAGCTTAAGACCTTAACTGACTTTTTAGCCATGGCTTCAAACTTCTCTTTTGACATTGTCAGCGACTTTGATCGGCAAGAGCTGGTCAATGCCATCGACCAGACCATGCGCGAGGTGCAAAGCCGTTATGACCTCAAAGACACCAAGACCACCCTGGATTTGGGCGAATCCACAATCACCATCAGCACCGACAGCGAATTCACGCTGCAAGCAGTCCACACTATCTTGCAGACCAAAGCCGCTAAACGAAATCTCTCGCTCAAAATCTTTGATTACGGCAAGATTGAGTCTGCCAGCGGCAACCGAGTCCGGCAAGAAATCACCCTACAAAAGGGCATCAGCGCCGAGTTGGGCAAGCAAATTTCTAAGCTGATTCGAGACGAGTTTAAGAAAGTGCAGGCTTCGATTCAAGGCGATGCGGTGCGCGTCTCTGCCAAGTCAAAAGACGAGTTGCAGGCGATTATTCAGCGGCTCAAGCAAGAAGAATATCCGGCAGCCCTACAGTTTACAAACTACCGTTGATCATCCGACAGAGACAAGCTTTTGTAGAGTCTGCTTGGCTCAAGACCGGTATCATCAGCCCGGTCTAGTTTTTTCCGGGCTGCTTCTTTTAAGCGCCGCTTGACAGAAAAAGAAGACGACAAGCGAATTCTATCGATTCCAGTCAGGTCAAGCCTTGAAAAGTCAGGGATTAACTCAGCCCGAACCTCAGTTCAAATGTGCGGTGTTCAAATGTGCGGTGTTTAAGTATGCCGTGCTCAAGTATGCGGCGTTCAACTATGTAGCGTTGAGCGCGATCGCCACGCTTCAGGGCGATCGCCGCCTCAATCGACCACCCGCAGCCGGCCATTGCGCAACGCATCGAAGAGCAGATTAATTTGGGTTTGCTCCTTTTCGCCTAAAGAAGTCTTGGACAGCAAGATCGCCATGAATCGCTCCTGATCAGCGCGAGTGATGCGTCGAGCTGCCAGAATTTCTCGAATAAGCTGGTCTGTGGGTGTTTCCAAGGGAGGGGTCTGAGACCCTGGTAGATGAATTGGCGCTTGCATATACTTGATTATCAATGCACATTCTTATACCCATCATCTTCCGCGTAGCCCTCAGCGTAAACCGTGATTTCTAGCAAGTTCATGAGGGCTTTAGACAGTCTTAAGATTAGGCTGGCAGCGCTCTTGCTTGATCGTCATAGTGATCGTCATGGAACAACCTGAAGGTTGAACAGTTCCGCTATATGCCGTGTATCTCAGGGTAGGCGATCGCCTATCTCGTGCAATTCATACCCAAAAAATATCCAAAAAAGCGTATGGGCAGGTGCTGTTATGGACTAGACACCAGTGCTGCTGCGTACCAAATCTAACGTAAATTTTTAGACAATAAACTGAAACAATTGTCAGTAGTTATCCGTATTTTTTACTGCGAAAGTCGCTGAGCCTCTGAAAGGCTACCGAGCTATATTGCAGGGATTTCTTGCATCAGTGATTTTTTTGAGGGTATAGATTTTCAAGGGCACGAATCAATGCGCTGCGGCCCAGCCCTCCGATTGACGCAAGCGGTGAAGTTCGTTCACCCCTCTTTTTGTCTACCACTCTAGCCGTAGCCCCTGCTCTATTAAATATTGCTGCAACTGGGGCATTTTTCCCTGAGGAACAATGTCGGCAGGCTGCAAATCGGGCTGTTGATTGGCCAGCCAGCCCGCCGTGACGCCAGCCGCTGAGCCAATTGTCCATTCGCCGTGGTGAATTCGGGTCAGAGCAGTCGCAATATGGGTAGCGGCGATCGCCTTGCCACCCACCAGCAGATTGTCCACGCCCTGGGGAATCAGACTCTCCAGTGGAATCTGCACCGGACGAATGTAGTACTCTTTCACAGATGCTTTAACGGCTTCCCCCGTTTGCTCCCAGTTGCGATAGCGACAGCCGTGAATATCAATGTCGTAATGCGTCACGCCGATCACTGTCGGCGTGAGATTGCGCCCTTCCATATCTTCGCGCAGGTCAGACTCGCGCAGCATGAACTCGGACTGTCCATAGGCGGGACGCCCCAAAATTCGCCGCCCTTCTCGGATGTAAGGCAACATGCTTAGCCCAGAGACCGTACCCATCGGCGAATCTATCCCCGCTAGATAGGCCAGGGGCAGCCCCGGCTCGGGCGGCCGTTCTAGCAGCCAGCGAGCAAACATCAAAGCATGGTTTTCTGCATGTCGCATAGCCCGCATTGACACCCCGCCCCCCCAGTTTTGGTATTGCCCCGTCTGCATCAGCTTCTCTGGGGTCAGAATCAGCGGTGGGTTCATCCAGTTCCAGTCGTTGCCCTGAGTCCAGTTGACCAGGGTGATGTCATTGGGCACGGGGCTGCCGTAGAAGGGGTCACTGCCCGTAAGGCTGATCATCCGCCGATAGTTAAAGAAGCTCTGGCCCCGGAACATGGGCGTGTTTTCCAGGGTGTAGACCCGCATATGCTCTTCGCGGGCATAGAACGACTGGACATACTCCAGGGTTTTAATACTTTGTCCGCCGTCGGCCCGGATGCCCATGGCAAATGGAAAGGTAAAGGCCTGGGTGCATTCGGGATTGTCGAAAGCAGCCGCATGGACTTCTCCAGTTGTCTCCTTCGACTCAGAGCCAACGCGCAGGGGCACCTTGGCCCAGCCCACCACTTCGCCTGTGTCCGTTGCGTCGATCACCAGCATCCGCTTGCCGGGCGGCGGCTGAAGCCGGATCGGCGTTTTACGGAAGGTGGCGTCGTCTTCCCAGGCGTACCAGGTGGCTAGCTCTACCGAAGGGCGACCCTGGGGAACATAGCCAGACTCGCGGGGCGATCGCCGCACCGCATAGATCGCCGTGATAAATCGTCCCGACGGATCAAACTCTGCCCCTTTGAACGCGGTGAAGGTGCTCCATTTGCTGCTGGTCGAAAACTGAGCCGCCTGCTTCAGCCATTCCTGAGCTGCCACCGCGCCAACCTGAGGCGGAAAGCAAAGCCGCCCCACCCAGCAGCTATTAATTTGGGCGACGGTCAGGGGAGCAGTGATACCTGTCCAGGCAGGCAGCTTTACGGGCTGCTGCAAAATGAAGTCTTTAAAGCTCTGCCAGCTTGGTGAGAAATTGTTGCGCTGGAGCATGTTTCTGGACTCATCCACCGCTGACACGCCCTGAGAGCTGATTTGCCCGCCCATCCAGGGAGACAGCTCGATCAGGCAGGTCTTGGCTCCTGTTTTCATAGCGTGAGAGGCGGCCGCTACGCCCCCTAGCGAGCCGCCAACAACGGCTACTTCACACTCCCAGGTTTCGGCTGGTGCAGGCAGGGGCGATAGTCTAGGGCGTCCATTAGGCAATAAAAATGACTCTGTTGCCTGGTTTTCTGCTGGCTCAGATTGCTCAGAAGAATCCAGGTCTTGATTAGATTTTGACCCACTATTAGGGGCGACATTTGCCGCATCTGGCGCAGAATTTGATTCCGAAGGGAGGCTGTCTGCGAGTAATTTTTCACTGCTCGTTTCTGCTTGCGTATACTGCTCAATTGTGCTGACCAATACAGCCGAACTGGCTCCGGCAAGCAAGCTGGCAACCGGAATAATCCACGCCAAACGACGCGAGAAGAAAAATCGTTTCATGCTCGAAACCCGGATGATATGCTAGTAGAAATAATGCTCCTCTGACTACGACGGAGCCTGAATCGTAGCGTCTTCATTTTTAGTTCACCCTGCTTCAGTTTTGGGGTTCCGAAATGCACTCGGTTCACAGTGTAGCTAAATCTAGAAGTATCGACACATTCAGCCCCTCAAGATTGTCTGGTATTTTATGTCTCTGCCGGGGCGCGATTTCGCATTTGCAGAGAACTGGTCTTGCGCTCAGGTAGCACTGAGGTCAAGGGGTGTCCTGAACGGCTTTAAATTTCAGCAGGAGTTTCCCCCAGCAGAAATTTACAGCCACCAATTTTGTAGTCACGAATGAGCAACTCTCCTATGAAGCCCAAGTCATTTCTCCAGAAGATTTCTCTTTTTAAACCTTTCGGGGCAATGCCCAACATTGCCGGACAAATTCAGCCCTCTGTGAGCATTCAACGCTCCCCGGGGACGATCGCCCACCTGGGTCGCTCAGCGCTCTGGCAAATGGCAGGATTGGCGATCGCCTCGACGGTGCTGCTGACGGGCGGCGAAGCGCTGGCTCAAGTCTACAGCTTTGGCAGCCAGGGGTCAGCGGTTTCGGCGATCCAGTCGGCGCTGGGCATTTACGCAGATGGGGTATATGGCCCAGCAACGGAAGACGCCGTCGCAGCATTCCAGGCGCGCAACGGCTTAGCCGTGGATGGACAGGCTGGTCCCCAAACGCTACAGGCGCTGGGTCTGGGCTATCTGGTGGGCGGCGTCGGCGGGCCATCGCAGCCTGTGCCGCCCGTGGGATCGATTGATCGTGATGCCATTGTGCGGACGAATAGCGGAATTGGGGTGATTGTGCGCGATCGCCCCAACGGCTTCCAAACGGGTGGACTGGACGAGGGACAGCGGGTTCGCCTAACGGGTCGGCGAGAATTTGCAGGCGGGATTAACTGGGCCGAACTGGCGGACAGAAGCGGCTGGGTCGCTTCCGAATACCTGGTGCCTTTTAGCATTGGCGGCCCGACCTATCCTGGTGGCCCGGGCTATTATGGCGGGCCCTATCGGGTGGCGATACCTGGCAACAGTGACGAACTGCTTTTCCAAGTCCGACGCTTTGCGCCCAATGCCTATCGCGATTCCGACGCACGCGGAAGGTTCATTAATGCAGGCTCTTATCGAGATTATGGAGCCGCCGCCGCGGAAAACCAGCGACTTCGCAATCTGGGTCTGGATGCACGGGTGATTTATGAATAGTCTGGTGAGATCAGCCAGCCTGTCTAGATGAGTTTGTGGCGCTGAGTCGGTTGCTTGGCGATCGCCTCCCTCAAGTAAAAAGCGCTCATCGGTAGCATATTGGATCGCTTGTGGCAATGCCGTGCAGCGATTTTTGTTGAGCTGAAAAGGGCAGGGTCGTCACCAGATCATGTGATAAAAATCACAACTGGGGATGATCAGGATCGCGTCTTCTTTGGGAGTGCATCGGCATACTTAAGGAGACTCAACTCTAGCCGAGTCATCAACAGGGAACACACTATAATCCGGCAGAACCGCTACGGATCTGTCGGATTTTTTTGTATACGTGACAAAATTTATACCCGAAAATTCCCTTGACACCGGAAATGCCGAGAGTCCACCCAGATTAAAATTTCATCAGATATTTAAAGGTCAGATCGCTTAGGAGTTAGACCTGCTACCTCGGATGGAGCCTGCGAGTCTAATGGCTGCGCCTGCTGCTAGCGCATTGCACCCATCGTGCTTTTCCAGGATAGCTCTCGACAGAGAATTTCTAGTGCCCGCTGATCTGGGCCAGAAAAGAGGCGACTATCCACCAATTCTTGCAGCGTTTGCTGGGTGAGGGCTGGCGCAAAATTGCCGCCGCAGCGCAACAGGTGGCCGTAATAGCAAAACTGGGGGCGATCGCCCTCATTGAGGTGAAAGCGATAAATCTCATCCTGAGACATGACAGCGACGGGCGTGTTGACTGGAACGACCACCCGCGGAATGCCGTGAATGCCGTAGGATCGCTGCGCCGCCTGCGTCATCCAGCCCACCAGCACCACGCCCAGCAGGGTGCGCGTCTCGGTGATCAGGTCTGGCGTAAACAGGGGGTCGGGTTCGCTCGACAGGCGTGGCCCATTGCTCATAAACATCGGGTTCATCAGCAGCGAGTTGTAAATTAGCCCTACTGCCCAGTGGCGACCCTCTGGCTCTTCTAGCTTCACAAAGCTGCCAAAGCCAAAGTCGTCGGCCTGGGGCGGATGGGCGACATCCATGCCGTCGTCTACTTGAACTACGTAGTCACAGTGAGAGTTGGATTTGACGACTTTGCCGAGGCGCATGTTGGGGGGGGTGAGAGGTGAGGGATGAGGGATGAGGCGGCGATCGCTTCCAACCATGATGCTACAAAATGGAGGCAATGGTGAACATTTGTACGACTTTTGGGGCGATCGCCTAGAACCGTCGTTTTGAAAACTATCTCAAAACCAGAGGACTTACGCAGTTGGATGATTTTTCGCGGGCGCAGCCCGCGAAAAATCATCCAGAATCTACAAAACTCGTTTTAACTGCGTAAGTCCTGAACCATCTCAAAAAACAGTTCCCCGCCGTAGCAGCGATGTAGCGTTCACGCCACACCTCCGCCCACCGCAGGGAACAGAGCTTTATATTAAACTCTCTGAGTAAATTGGTGACTGGAGCTTTGCTCAGTGAACCGTCACCCCAAAGCGGCGTCAGCCTGACTAGACGCAAGCTGGGCTTAGGACATTGCCTGGATAATGTAGTCGAAATAGGGAGCAGCCTCAGACGCATCGTCATCGCTCAGCAGCGCCAGAGAGGCCCGCTTGAGGCAGCGAATCGACTCCACCATGCCCGGAACTGGCACGCCCAGCGAGTTATACATCTCGCGCACGCCGATTAGACCAATGCTTTCGATGGGCTGCTTGTCGCCGGCCAACACGCCGTAGGTAATCAGGCGCAGATACCAGCCATAATCGCGCAGGCACAGGGCGCGCTGGCGATCGCCATAGGCGTTTCCACCGGGGGCGATAAAGTCAGGACGTTTTTTCCAGAGCTGTTTGCTGGCTTCTTGGACAATCTTTTTCTCATTCTCAGCCAAGATATTGGCAATGCGCACTCGCTGCTCTCCAGTTTGGAAGAACTCGCTAATGCTCTTGAGTTCTCCGCTGCTGGGGTAGCGGAGTTCGTCGTCGGCGTTGAGGATGACCTGGCTAACTACACTCATAATATGGCGGTGATGTCAGAGCAAAGATGAATATCGCTCTGTATTGTAACGAGTTGGGGGGACTGAAGGGAAGCGTATCAATGGTTTAAGGAAACTTAATAGGTGAAGCCTGGCGCTCTGCGCTGACCCGTGTCTGGGACAGATGCCAGCAGTCCTGGGCGATCGCCCAATCTTCCTGGGTGTGAATAATCAGCACGTGCACCGCCGAGTCGGCTGTGGCAATGTCCTGGTCGTCGGGGTTGCGGCTGAGTTTTGCTGGATCGAGCTGTAGCCCCAGAAACGTAAACGGTTCACAGGCGGCTTGCCAAATAGTGGGCGCATTTTCGCCGACGCCTGCCGTAAACACGATCGCATCCAGCCCGCCCAGGCTGGCCAGCATACTGCCCATCAACGAGCGCAGGCGGTGAATATAAACGTCAAGCGCCAGTTTGGCTCGCTCATTGCCCTGGGCGATCGCCTCCAGAATCAGCCGCATGTCGTTCGACACGCCCGATACGCCCTCCAGCCCCGACTCTCGATTCAGCATCCGGTCTACCTGCTCTGCCGTATAGCCCAAGTCGCGGATCAGATACAGCAAAATGCCGGGATCGACGGAGCCAGAGCGACTGCCCATCATCAGCCCCTCCAGCGGTGTAAAGCCCATTGTTGTGTCTATACAGTGGCCATAGCGCACGGCCGACAGCGACGCGCCGTTGCCCAAGTGACACACCATCAGCCGCAGGTCTTTTATCGGCCGACCGAGCAGTTGGGCGGCCCGCTGGGCGCAGTAGGCGTGGCTGGTGCCGTGAAAACCGTAGCGCCGGATGCCCTGCGCCAGCCATTCGTAGGGACCGGGATAGACGTAGGCGGCGGGCGGTAGGGTGCTGTGAAAGGCCGTGTCAAACACGGCAACCTGGGGCACACGGCTGCCTAGAATTTGCTCGATCGCCTCGATGCCTTCCAGGTTGGCAGGATTGTGAACCGGGGCGAATTTGGATAGGCGAGCGATCGCCGCTTTCACATCTGCCGTCACAAACACGCTCGCCCGGTAGTCTTCGCCGCCATGCACCACGCGATGCCCCACCAGGTCAATCTCGGTTGGGCTGTCGATCACCTGTGTCTCGCCCGTCCACAGCAAGTCCAGCATGTGCTGAGTAGCGGCAGCGCGAGAGTGTGTGACATACCGCTCCTCTTTTTT